>NZ_CDXDOR010000060.1:0-12454 GCF_978021225.1 Frankia sp. CeTa3Moorea
GTCGTACCCACGCCCGCGCCCGGAACCTGCGCGCCGACACCCGTGCCGCCCGGCCCGGCGGCCGCGCCCACCCCGGCGCCGGCCTCGGCCTGCAGGGCCTTCGCGCAGAAGGCGCCGACCTGGTCACTGCCGCCAGCGGCAGTGACCAGCGCGTTCAGGTCCGGGGAACTGAGAGCCGCGCCGGCGTCGGCCGTGTAGGTATGGCACAGCGCGAGCAGCGACGCCGAGACGGACGCACCGGCGCTCGGCACCGAGACCCGCGGCGCGGTCACCTCGGCGGAGGGCGTAGCCACCGGGGACACGGCGGCGCTGCCACCTACACCGGGGACGGGCAGTACTCCTGTGCCAGCGGCGGCGGCGGCGCCTCCGACGGCCGTGGCCGCGACCGCCACGGCGGCGACCTTCGCGGTCAGGAACTTCGCGAGCAACAACTTGAACATGGGCTCTCTCCGCGGCTGGGTGACGTGAGCGAGACGCGCCTCCCGGAAAGCGGCCACAGCCGCTTCCTCACCGTCGAGCTCGCCATCGCGGGCCGGAGCGGCCACGGCGGCGAGCAGGTCGGCAAGGGGATCCGCACCGGCCCCCGCATTGACCGGGCCGCCGCGAAGCATCCGCTCCGCGGCGCCCCGGCCGATCCGACGGGGTCGGTGTGTGCTCATCTCACGTCCTTCAGCGTCGAAGCCCTCACCGGTGTTACACCTGGCCGTGTTGCACCTGGCCGGAACCCATGATCATCGCCGCGCGCCGCCACCCCGACCATGTTCACCTGGTTCACCTGCCTCCGGTCGACCAGCCCCGGTAACCCCACATTCGCCGAGCTGTTCGGCGAGCTGTTCGGCGAGCCTGCGCAGCCCCCGGTGCGCCGCGGTGCGGACCGCGCCGGCGCGCTTGCCCAGGACCCGCCCCGCGGTCTTCGCGTCCAGCCCCATGACCGCCCGCAGGAGCACCGCCTCCGCCTGGTCCAACGGCAGGCCCGCGATCAGGCGCATGGCGGCCTCGGTGGACATCGCCTCCAACGCCTCGCCGGCGGTGTCATCGGGCGCGGCCATCTCCATCATCACCGTCTCGACCGGTACGTCACCGCGCGGGCGGCGAGATCGCCGGCGCAGCTGGTCGAGCGCGCGATGACGCGCGATCGTGGCTGCCCAGCCGCGAAACCCGTCGAAGTCCCCGCGGAACGACGGCAGGTCCCGGGCTATCTGCAGCCACGTCTCGGACGCGACATCCTCGGCCTCGTCCCCGACGAGTACCCGCAGGTACCGCAACAGACCCGGCTGGATCGTCCGATAGAGCAGTCTGAAGGCCGCCTCGTCACCGCGGCGCGCCTCGCTCACCGCCGAAGAAAGATCCGGCTCCTCGACGGACGGCCTGCCGACCCCGGTGCGGGTTTGGTGGCCGGCCGTCGGCGTCGGCACCAGCGCCGCCGCCGGGCCGCCAGGCGTGGAGGCCGACCCCGCCGAGAAAGATGATCGTCGTGGGATGCCCTCAGTGGCGACCGCATCTGCGCTCAGCTCCGCGCTCTCGCTCACCGCGCAGATGATGCGACCTCGCCCGGAACGGCCGGACATGGGGGGCTTGCTCATAGCACAGCGACAACGCACTGGCACGGTCAGACTCAGCCACGCTCGAGGATAATGTTCGGGTTCCGCGGCATTCCACCCGGGCGCCGTCGGATTGATCTATGGTTGGTGCGCCAGCTGGCTAACCTGGTCGGGGGTATCTGGCCGCTTGTGTCGGGTGCGGGGGGCGGGGCGAGAGCTGTGGCTCGTTCATCGACGTCGCGGACGTCGCGGTTGGTTCTGGGATCCGCCGGTGCGCGGGTTCTCGTCGTCGGCACGGGCGGGCTCGGTGGGCCCGGCGCCGACCGGGCGGGCGAGGTCGGCGCCGTGGTAGCGCGGGCCGTGGCGGCGGTCGGCGGCGTGTTCGTGGAGCGCTGCGGGCTGGCCGAGGAAAGCCTGCGCACGGTCGTCGACCCGGCGACCCCGCTCGATCTCGGCGAGGCTCTCGCGGCGGCCGTCGAGCAGGCCACCGAGGCTCTTCTCGTCTACTACGCCGGCATCGTCCTCATCGACGCCGACGGGATGATCCACCTGGCGACGGCCGTGTCGGACAGCCGTCCCCATCGCCTGGCCTACACGGCCCTGCCGTTGTCGTCGGTCCTGGCGACGATGGCGACGAGCCGGGCCGCCACCCGGCTCATCGCCGTCGATGGTCTGTGGGTGCGGACCACGGCCGCCCACTCCACCGTCCCGCCGGTGCCACCTCGCGTTCCCGGTCTTCGCGAGGATGTTGCCGGTCCTCGTGAAGATGCGGGGGGCGGCGCCGACGCGGCCGCGGCCGGCGACGGCGTGGAGCTGCTCGTGCTGACCTCGCCGCTGGCCGCGCACACCGGGCTGGCGGCGCACACCGGATCGGCGGCGGGTGACGGATCGGTGGCGGGTGACGGACCGCCGCTGTCCGCCGGCCTGGTCCGGCTCCTCGTCAACGGCGACCCGGACGGCCCGGTCGAGCTGAGCGTCGGGCAGGTGACCCGGCGGCTCGCCCAACGTCTCACCGCGGCCGGGAACGCAGTGCTGCATTCCGCCGCCGCCTGGTCGGATGGGGTGATCCTCGCCGGCAACGCCGCGCACACCCCGCCGATCGCCGACCTGGAGCCGGCGCCGACCACCGTGCTCACCGACGGCCCCGGCCCGGTGGTGACTCCCACCCCGCGACAGCCGGCGGGGCTTCCCAGCGCACCGGACGGCGGGGTGACCACCGGTGAGGCCGCCTGCCCCTATCCCGGTCTCGCCTCGTTCGGCGCCGGCACGCAGCGCTGGTTCTTCGGGCGGGAGCGAGCGACGGCCGAGGCGCTGTCGCGGCTGGAGGAACGGCTGGACGGCGCGGGTCCGCTGGTGCTCGTCGGTGCCTCCGGCTCGGGAAAGTCGTCGCTGCTGGGCGCCGGGCTGCTCCCGGCGCTCGCCCGGGGCGCAGTGGCAGGCACCCGCGGTTGGCCGCAGGTCCTGATGACACCCACGGATCACCCGGCCCGCGAGCTGGCCCGCACGGTGGCGCAGGCGGCCGGGCTGTCCGTGCTCGCAGCGGCACGGCTCGACGTCGTCTCGGAACCCGCCCGATTCGTCGGGGCGCTGTCGGATCTGCTCGCCCTGCGTCCGGCCGCCGGCGGGACCACCCCGCCCACCCGGCGGGTGATGATCGTCGTCGACCAGTTCGAGGAGACGTTCACCCTGTGCGCGGACGAGGAGGAGCGCGGCGCGTTCATCCGCGCGCTGGTCGCCGCGTGCCGCGGGGACGGGGCCACCCGTCCACCCGCGGTCGTCGTCATCGGCGTCCGCGCCGACTTCTATGGCTGGTGCGCGGCCTATCCAGAGCTGGTGGACGCGCTCCAGACGGGGCAGGTCGTGGTCGGGCCGATGACCGCGGCGGAGGTACGCGACGCCATCGTGAAGCCGGCCGAGGCGGTAGGGCTCACGGTGGAGCCGGGCCTGGTCGATCTGATGCTGCACGACATCGGCGCCGACGAGCACGGCGTCGTCGCCGACCCCGGATCGTTGCCCCTGCTCGCGCACGCGCTGCGCGCCACCTGGCGGGAACGCGAGAACGGCACCCTGACGGTGGCCGGTTACCTGCGGGCCGGGGGTCTACGGGGGGCCATCGCCCGGACGGCGGAGGAGACCTTCGGCACGCTGGACGCGGCCGGCCAGGATGCGGCCTGGCAGATCCTGCTACAGATGATCCAGTTCGGGGATGGGACGGACGACACCCGCCGCCGCGTCTCACGCACCGAGCTGCTGTCCACGTCGCCGTGGGCCCAGGACTCGCCGTCGGCCCAGGACGTCTCCGCCGTCCTCGACGCGCTGGTCGCCGCCCGACTCGTCACCGTGGACGCCGACACCGTCGAGATCTCCCACGAGGCGCTGCTGCGCTCGTGGCCGCGACTGCGCGAGTGGATCGAGGTCGATCGCGCCGCGGCAATGACCCGACAGCGGCTCACCGACGCCGCGGCCACCTGGGACGACGGCGGGCGGGACCCGTCCTACCTGTTCACCGGCAGTCGGCTGGCGACCGTCCGGGAGTGGGCGCAGGCCGGGCAGCGGCAGACGGCACTGAGCCCGGTCGCGCGGGACTTTCTGGCGGCCTCCCTCGCGGCCGAGCAGGCGGCGCAGCGGGCCGAGGCCCGGCGGACCAGGCGGCTGCACCAGCTCGTCGCCGCTCTCACGGTGCTGACCCTGATCGCCGGTGGAGCGATGGCGTTCGCCTTCCGGCAACGGGCCCAGATCGCCGGCGAGCGGGACCGGGCGCTGTCGGTGGCGATCGGCCGGCAGGCCGATCAGCTGCGCAGGTCCGACCCGCTGGCCGCCGCCCAGCTCGGCGCCGTCGCCTACCGGCTGGCGCCGACGGCGGAGGCGCGCAGCGCCGTGCTGTCGACGTTCGCGAGCGACTACGGCTTCGCCACCCGTCACCTCGGCACGCAGACCCGTCCGATCGGCGCGGTCGCCTACAGCCGGGACGGCAGGCTGGTGGCGACGGCGAGCGACGACTGGACGGTCGCCCTGTGGTCCGCGTCAGACCCCACCCGCCGCACCCCGCTCAGCACGATCAGGGGCCACCGGCTGGCGGTGAAGTCCGTGGCGTTCAGCCCGGACGGCCGGTTCGTCGCCACCGGGAGCGACGACCGGACGATCCGGCTGTGGACCATCACCGATCCCACTCACCCGGTGCTCGCGGCGACGTTACCCGGCGCCTCCGACTCGATTCACGGGCTGGCCTTCCGCCCCGACAGCCGGGTCCTTGCCACCGGCGGGTACGGATCACAGGTGCGGCTGTGGGACGTCTCCGACGTGAGCGCGATCCGGCCGGCCGGCGCGATCACCGCCCACACCGCGAACGTCCGTGCCGTCGCGTTCAGTCCCGACGGCACCGAGCTGCTGACCGGTGGCGACGACGGCCGGGCTCTGCTGTGGGACGTGCGGGACCTCGCCGCCCCGGCAGAGCTGAGCGAGCTGAAGGGCGAGGCGGGCCCGAATGTCGTGCTCAGCGCGAACACGGCCGTCCGTGCGGTCGCCATCAGCCCGGACGGGAAGACGGCGGTGACCGGCAGCGACGACACCACCGCGCGGGTCTTCGATCTCACCGACCCGCGACGGCCGACCACCCTCCAGGTCATCGACGAGGTGCGATCGGTCGAGGCGGTGGCGGTCAACGTGGACGGCCTCGTGGCCGTGGGGGTGAACAGCGCGGTCGAGATCTACGATCCGTCCCGCCATTTCGACGCCATCGCGGTCCTGCCGCACGCGTCGAAGCCGTGGGCGTTGGCCTTCAGTCCGGACGGGCGGACCCTCGCCTCCGGTGCCGACGACCGCGCCCTGCGCCTGTGGGACGTGCCGGGGCCGACGCTGGTCGGGCACCACCGCTTCCTGTGGTCGACGGCGGTCCATCCGAACGGGCGGGTCCTGGCCACCGGGGACTACGGGCAGACCGTCCGGCTGTGGGATGCGCATGACCCCGATCGGCCGGTGTCGGCCGCCACGTTGACCGGATTCAACGCCGCGGTCGGCAGCGTCCGGTTCACCCCGAACGGCAGGGTTCTCATCGCCGGCAGCCTCGACTACGCCACCGACTTCGACGGCACGGTCACGCTGTGGGACGTCGCCGACATCCGCCGTCCCAGGCTGCTGTCCACCATCCATCCCGGCATCGGCGGGATCAAGGACCTGGAGGTCAGCCCGGACGGCCGGACCCTCGCGCTGGCCGGCACGAGCGCCCGACTGGCCCTGGTGGACATCTCCACCCCGGCCACGCCCCGGCAGCGGTCCGTCCTCGCAGGGCACCGCTACGACGTCGCCACCGTCAGTTTCAGTCCGGACGGGCGCACCCTGGCGTCCGGGAGCGGCGACCGGACCATCCGGTTGTGGGACATCACGACACCGGACCGACCGGCGGACATCAGCACGATCACGGGCTTCACCAGCGCCCTGATCACCATCGCCTTCAGCCGGGACGGAAGGACCCTAGCCGTCGGCAGCTTCGACACGAAGGTCGCCCTGTGGGACGTCACGGACCGCCGGGCCCCGCGCGCGCTGCCCTCGATCATCGGGTTGGGGGCCGGCGTCAACTCCATCGAGTTCAGCTCCGACGGCCGGCTCATGGCGGCGGGCGTCGGCGGCGCGAACGGTGTGGTGCGGCTGTGGGACATGTCCGATCCGGCCGACCCGGTGCCGTACGCCACCTTCAGCGGCCGCTACAACGGCTTCGCGGCGGTCGCCTTCGCCCCGGGCACCGCCTTCATCGTCGGAGCGCCCTACCAGGTGATCGGATTCGTCTGGGACCTCGACCCGGCGAGCGTCGTCACGCGGCTGTGCGCGCGGGCCGGCGACCCGCTCACCCGCGAGGAATGGAAACAGTACCTGCCGGGCCTCGACTACGATCCGCCGTGCGGCTGACCGGACCGGAGCCGGAACGGTTCATCACCGACCGGGTGGCCGAGGCGCTCCCCGCCTACGAGGTGACCGCCGTGCTCGGGCACGGCGGTCACGCCGTCGTTCTCGCGGGTCGCCACCGCCAGCTCGACCGGACCGTTGCGATCAAGGTCCTGTCGACCAGCGCGGCGGACGGCGGCGCCCACGGCCGGTTCCTGGCGGAGGCGCGCCTGCTGGCCGGGCTCGACCATCCCCACATAGTCCGCCTCTACGACTACGTCGAATCCGGGGACCTGTGCCTGCTCGTCATGGAGCGGCTGGCGGGCGGCACCGTGCGGGCCCGCGCGGCGAACGGGCTGACCGTCGACGTCGTCTGCGCGATCGGGTTGGCGACCGCCGCCGCGCTGGAATGCGCGCACGCGGGCGGGATCCTGCACCGCGACATCAAACCGGACAACATTCTCTTCAGCGCCGACGGCCTGCTGAAGGTCACCGACTTCGGGATCGCCAAGCTCATCGGCGCTTCCGGTGCGGCCCCGAGCACGCTCGTCGGTACCCCCGTCTACATGGCGCCGGAACAGTTCGACGGCCGGCCGCCGGGACCGGCGTGCGACCTGTACGCGCTCGGGATCGTCCTCTACGAACTGCTCAGCGGCCGCCCACCGTTCGTCCGGGTGCTGTCGATGGCGCAGCTGATGGACCATCATCTGCGCGTCGCGCCGCAACCACTGGACGCCGCGCCGCCGGCGATCGCCGCGGTGGTGGACCGGGCGCTGCGCAAGGAGCCCGGTGCACGCCCGCCGTCGGCCCACGCGTTCGCCCTGGATCTCGCCGCCGCGACGGCCCAGGCGCTCGGTGCGGACTGGCTCACCCGCTGCCCGCTGCCGCTGCGGCTCGACGACGATGTGCGCGACGCGGCGCGCGGCGGTCCGTCGGCCCGCACCCCGCCAGCCGTCCCGCCGCCGGGCACCCCGCCGCCAGCCGTCACGCCGTCAGCCGTCACGCCGTCAGCCACCGCCTCACCACGCCGATGGTCGGCCGGCGTGATCCGGCGCCGGTCCCTGAACCGGACCGCGCGGCGCGACCTCCGCCCGGCCGACATCACGTCCGCGCCGTTGCGGGTGGACTACCCGTACAGTGTGGTCGCCGCGCCGGACGGTGCGGTGTACGTGTCCCAACGGCTACGTCACCGGGTGCTCCGGATCGAACGCGACGGCCGGACGGTCCATGTGGCCGGCTCCGGCAAGAGCGGCCCGCACGGTGACGGGGGGCCGGCCGTCGACGCCGAGCTGGACAACCCGTGCGGGCTGGCTCTGGGCCCCGACGGTTCTCTGTTCATCGCGGACAGCTTCAACAATCGGATCCGCCGGGTCGCGCCGGACGGTCGGATCGTCACCGTCGCCGGCTCCGGCCGTCACGGCCCGCCGGCCGGCCCCGCCGCCCGGCACGCCACCTCGCTCGACCTGGCGCACCCGCACGGCGTCTACGCCGACGCGGCGGGCCGGGTGTACGTCGCGAACACCGGCGGCCACCAGGTGATCCTGATCGACCCGGATCTGCGGGCGGCACCGCTGGCGGGGGCGGGTGTCCCCGGCCTGTCCGGAGATCACGGACCCGCCCAGTTCGCCCAGCTCCGGCGCCCGCACGACGTCACGGCCCCGCCCGGACGGAATGTCTACCTCGCCGACACCGACAATCACCTGCTGCGGGCGGTCGACGCCGACGGGAGCATCTCCACGGCTGCCGGGATGTTCTACGGCGCGTCCCCCGACGACGGAGCCCCGGCCCGGATCGCGGACGTCGGTCGGCCCCACTCGCTGGCGCCCACCCCCTCGGGCGGTCTGCTGGTCACCGACCCCGACCGGGGACGGGTCCGCCTCGTCACCCGCGATCGACTCGTCCGCACCTTCGCGGACGCCCGAACAGGTCTGCGGCGACCGCTCGGTGTCACCGTCCACAGCGACGGCACCGCCTTCGTCGTCGACACCGCCCAGCACCTCATCCACCGTCTCCCGGTCGCATAGATCGGTCACCCGGCGTCGGTCCCACTGAGCCCGGCACGGTCCTCCGGGGTTACTCGGGGTGGGTCATGCGGAGGCGACGCCGGTTCCGTGCGGGATGTCCAGCCCGCACCCGCCGCGAGCTGTCGTAGGAAGGCCCGTTGAGCTCTGCCGTTTCCTTCCCGGAACGGATGGATGGCGTTCAGGTCGCCGTAGAGTGTCGCAAACCTGAGAACAAAGGATTCTCGCTTGAGCCCTACGAGATGACGGTCTTCGGCCAGGCCCGAGAAAAGATCGTAGAGCTGCCCCTCGACGAACAGCGCCCGGCAGAACGGGTGGCCATCCTTCGCGAGGTTCACAGTACGAATCTCGCCCGCCCATCGGTAGATGTCCTGGAAGAGCATCCGGTGGAAACGACGAAGATGCTCGGTATCGTAAGCGCCCGGGAGGAGGGATGCTCCCAGCTCAGCGTAGCGAAGGCCGGAGATCTGCTGTTCGATGTCGGCGAGCTCATCAGGATCATGTATGTCGAGCCGGTTCCGCAGGCACTCGGTGCCCGGCCAGCAGTACGGGTCGCTCACTGGTCGAGGCCGCGCCCCCTGTGACGGGCGAGAATGTCCGCGACAGCCTCATCGGCTGTGCACGTCCCTGACGCTACCTGCCGGAGCCGAGCCTGCGTATCAGGCGAGAACTCGTGGCCCTCCAGACGCGCGTTGCCGACCGCCGCCGAGACGGCTTCGTCGACTGACATCCTCAGCCGAGCGTAGTAGTCCGCCATGATCGTTGGCTCTATGGGCTCGTTAGACGACTCCCCCTCCGGCAACCCTGCACGCGCCAGCCGCCACGGCGCCTCCACATGCGTCATCCGCGACAGTTCGTCACCACTGAAAGGCCCGTACTTTTGCAGCACCCACTCGATGGTCCGAGTCGCCTGGGACCCGAGTCGACGGGGATCCCCCGCTGGCCATGAGCTGACGCAGAAGCAGCCGCGGTGCTTCTCGAAGAGCGCCCATACCACCGGACCGTTCGACCAGGCCTGAACCTCTTCGTCGAAGAGATTCACGCGATGGTTGGCGAGATGCCATGCCTGCGAGTAGTAGACCAGCTTCTGCAAACGCCAGGTGGCCATCATCCCGAGTCGCGCGAGGATGAAGGCGGCAACATCATGGACGTTCTCGGCCATACCCTCACCTCCCTCGGACTCTGCGCACCGAGCGCACCGAGCAATACCCTGTACTTGAAATATTTTACGCGCGCGGGGCAGGGGGCGTCGCGCCTTGCCCCACGCGGGACCGCTCTTTCGAACCAGAGCTGGTCGCCGAGGCCCAGGCACTCATGCTCGTTCTGGGCATACCGGGCCCGGCCAGCCCAGCCAGGCGAACGTCCACTTGATCACCCGCCGGCCGGGCGGTGGATGCCGGGATCAGGCGTTGGGCGGCAGGGCGGTGCCGGCACCGCGCTGCCGCAGCGCGACCCGCTCCGGGCCCGCGCCCGCGGCCACAGGCGCCTCGGCCTCGGTGTCGGTGTCGGCGTCGAGACCTTCCACCGTGAATCCCGCCTCGGCGATCATCTTCAGGTCCTGGTGGCCCTCCTGGCCCTCACTGGTCAGGTAGTCACCGAGGAAGATGGAGTTCACCACCGAGAGGGCGAGGGGCTGCATCGAGCCGAGATGAATCTCCCGGCCGCCCGAGAGCCGCACCTCGGCCGTGGGGTTGACGAACCGGACCATGGCGAGAATGCGCAGGCACTGCCGGGGGTTGAGGTTCCACTCCGCGCCCAGGGGCGTGCCCTCGAATGGCATGAGGAAGTTGACCGGGATGGAGTCCGGGGCGAGCTCGCGCAGCGCGAAGGCGACGTTGACGAGGTCCTCGTCGCTCTCCCCCATGCCGGCGATGATGCCCGAGCAGGGTGAGAGGCCGGCATGCCTGGCTTCCTGCACCGTGTCAACCCGGTCGTTGTAGGTGTGCGTCGTGCAGACGTCTGCGTACTTCTCACCGGCTGTGTTCAGGTTGTGGTTGTAGGCGTCCGCACCGGCCGCCCGCAGCCGTGCGGCCTGCCCGTCGGACAGCAGGCCGAGGCACGCGCACACCTCCACGCCCGGATGTGCGGTCTTGATCGCGCCGACCGTGTCCGCCACGCGGTCGACGTCCCGGTCCGTCGGCCCGCGGCCGCTCGCGACCAGGCACACCCGGCGGGCACCGCCCGAGATGCCGGCACCGGCCGTCGCGGCGGCCTCCTCGGGCTTGAGCCAGGTGTACTTCAGGATTCCCGTGTTCGAACCGAGCCGCTGCGAGCAGTAGGAACAGTCCTCCGGACAGAGCCCGCTCTTGAGGTTCACCAGGAAGTTCAGCTTGACACGCCTGCCAAAGTACCTCCGCCGGAGCCGGTAGGCGGCGGCGATGACATCCATGAGATCGTCGTCGTCACTGCGCAGGACGGCTAGGGCCTCGTCTCGGGTCGGGGCCCGACCACTCACCCCCTTGCTGACAAGGCTGTTCAGGGTGGCTGACAGGTCCATGTCCGTCATCCTCAATCCTCTGCGGGCACTGGCGGGCACTGGCGGGCGGCGGAAACCTGCAGGTGATCGTCCTTCCGCCACGCCCACACTCTCATCGTTACCTTGATCGGAACCAGCAATCACCCATGCCGGGGCGGGGGTACGGCCGGGGTTACCCGGACGTGGACGTGGCCGACCGGCGCCGGCGGGCAGGATGGGGAGGAAGGGGAGGATGGGTAGGTGGCGACTGGATCCCGGTGGAGGAGAACGACACGTGCGCGTTGGGCGACAGCGTCGCCGGCGCCCACCCCACACCGACCGGACCAGCGACTGGACCTTCGAGTGGAAACTGGACCTTCGACCGGAAAGTGAGGCCCACCAGTGAGCCCGCAAGGATCCGACTCCGACGTCGTGACGGTGCCGCGTGACGCGGCGTCACCACAGACGGTGTCGCGTGAGACCGCGCCGGTCCCGCCCGCCGCCGACGAGGTCGTGCTCCTCGACGCCGAACGCCGCCCCTGCGGGACGGCGCCGCGGATCGCCGTGCACGGCCTCGACACCCCCCTGCACCTGGCGTTCTCGTCCTACCTTTTCGACCCGGCCGGCCGGCTGCTCGTCACCCGCCGAGCGCTCGACAAGCGGACCTGGCCGGGGGTGTGGACGAACAGCTGCTGTGGGCATCCCCGCCCAGGCGAGGACCTGGCGCGGGCCGTCGAGCGCCGGGTGGGCCAGGAACTCCGCCTGGAGCTGACCGACCTGCACTGCGCGCTGCCGGACTTCGCCTACCGCGCCACCGCCGCCGACGGTCTCGTGGAGAACGAGGTCTGCCCGGTCTACGTGGCGCGGGCGCTCGGGGACCCGGATCCGGACCCAGCCGAGGTGGTCGAGTGGCGCTGGGTCGAGTGGGACGACTACCGCCGGGTGGCCGCCGCCGCGCCCTGGGCGCTGAGCCCCTGGTCGGTCGACCAGATGGCGGCGTTCAGCGCGGCGGCCCATCCGCTGACCGCCGCGCTCTCCCTCGCCGACGGCGGAACCCACGCCTGAGCCGACCGTCCGGAGAACCGGCCATCCGTCCTGTTCCAGAGGGCGTCCTGTTCCAGAAGGGCTGCCGTGCCGACGCTGACGCCCGGGGCTGCCGAACCGCGGATGGTCCCGGACGCCGCGCGACCGTCCGCCGCGGCGGCACCGCAACGCCCGCAAGCCGCACGGCGTCAGGTCACGGCGCCCCGCCGCGTCACTTCACGGCGTCCCGGACATGGTCGATGATCGAGGCGATTGGGCCTACCGTCCACTGCTTGGCGGTCGAACCGGCGGCTGACGGGTGCGGATGGGTGGGAGCGAACTTCTCCGCCGTCCGGAGCCGACGGCCCATGCTTTCCAGCTGCCTGGCGTCGCGGGCTGCGTGCACCCGGGGAAACTCCTCATTTTCCTCATGCTCGGCGTGGTCGACAACGGCCCGTTCGAAGTCCGCCAGCTTCGCATCGAACTCGGCGCTACCGACATCCATCTTCTCCAGCGCCAGCAGCGCGCGGGTGGCC
>NZ_CDXDOR010000060.1:13038-29308 GCF_978021225.1 Frankia sp. CeTa3Moorea
ACTGTCGATCTTCTTCGTAACCGGCCGCACGATCATCTCCTCGGCGGTCTCATGCGCGGCGAGCAAAGCCCGCAGCTCGTCGAACGCCCGGCGCTTGTGCTCGCCCGTCGCCGACTTCACGTCCGCGAACAGCTCGCGGATGCGGGCGTGCTGTTCGAGCAGGACTCCCACGACGTCGTCGTGGGAGAACTGCGCCGCTCGGCCGCCGTCGAACCCAGCGTCATTGATCGGCATGATGTCCTCCTCATCACGGTCCGCCCATCGGGGACCTCGACGTCGGCGTGCCCCGAGAAGGCACTCGAAATCGCGCGGCATCGAGGACGCCCGACCGGCGGGGCCCAACCGACACGTTGGGCTCGTCAGCCTGCCCCGATCGGGGTACCGAGAGTGCCCCGATCCGGCCGGGTCAGCTCGCCGCCTACCGACGTCCCCAATCCGGGCCAGTACGAGGTAGCCACATAAACGGCCCCATGAGTAGCTCATCGTTCCTAGTAACCCGTCGGCGCGATGACGGTGAGTTGACGCCCGGGAGCACCTGCGCCGTCCGGTGAAGCCGCACCGGTCACGCCGCACCGGCGCGTACGATGGAATAACGCCAATGTTCTCCCAAAGACACGTATAGTGATAATCTCGGCGCCAAGGCTTGAGCCGAAGCTTGAACCGAAGGCGACCAGCCGAGGCATGCCCCTCGCATCGCGGGATTCGGCCGGCGTCGTTGCCGGGAGGCAATGGCTCCCTCGGTCGGCAGGACCGGCTCAATACGATGCGCGTCGGGTCGATCACCCGGCCGGCCATGCCGGACGGACGGACGGATACACCGTTCCGGCCATGGCCACAGGTCCCGCAATGGCCACAGGTCCCGCAATGGCCACAGGTCCCGCAATGGCCACAGGTCCCGCAATCTCCAGGCCTTTGGCCCCGACGGGGCCGCAGGGCCGCCGCAGCCGGCGGATGATCGGACCAGGCCGCGGTTGCGGACCCGGGGCGGGCACCCGACCCGATTCCGGGCCGAGGCCCTGACCAGGCGAAGCAGCCAGCGTCTACGGCGTGTCATGAGGAGTCCGCAACCGGTCCGGATCTGCCGCGGACGGGCCGGCTGCAACGGGTCCGGAGCGGCGGGACGCCACGCGCCGTCTCCGTCCCCGTCACCGTGACGTTTCCGGTCCACCGGCGTGGGGGTGAAGAAATATCCGCGCGCCGCGCTCGAGGGAGACGACGGCGCTCCGACCCGGGTTCCCCGGCAGAATTGGCTATGGTCCGCCACGCGACCTAATATCACCGAAGGCATTTCGCGCGCGGACTCCGCGAACGCTCAACCGACAGCCGGACCAGATTTCGACCCGATATCACCGTAGTCGGGACACGGGCGCCGATCGGCGCTGGATCCACCAGCGGAAAAGGCGGGCAGAACGCCTGTCCGCTGCGTACCGACAGCCGGTCGGCACGCCGGGAAAACGATCGAGAAAACGCCCGGCCGCCCTTGACGGTGCGTGGTTGCCGGACCGGCCCGAGGGACTAGAGCAGGCCAGTCTGCCCGGGCCAGATCTGATTGGTTCCGCAAAGTGCTTGCCGCCCGCGGGATCGATGCGGGAGGCTTCCAATGCGCGGCGAGACGACGCGCGTTCCGTTCGAGACAAGCGCATGTCGACTGTTGACTCGACGCCATGGGGGGTTACACCGACGGAGCGCCCATCGATGTCATCGCTACTCAGGGAAGGTGAGACTCACCCAGCGCAGTATCGGAACTTCGACGTCCCGCATTTCGTGTCGGTTCGATGTACCCGCGGTCGGCCGCCAGCCGCCGGGGCCCGTCACGCCCGCACATTCCTATGACCGTGCACAGGCCGCGCCTCCTGCACGTGCGCCGAGTCAATCAAAACCGCACTCCGGGAAAACCCCCGTACCCCCAGTGTAAACCCCCACTCCCAGTGGGAAAACTGCCCCTGCGAAAACCAGAGATAGGTGGAGTCTGTCATGACCGAACCCGTGCAGACCGGTACGGATGCCGGCGGCGAAGAGCCCCGGCTGAGTCTGGGCACGGCGGCCGCGCGCAATCTCGCGACGACCACCAAGTCCGTTCCGCAGATGCAGGAGATCACCTCTCGGTGGCTGCTGCGGGTACTGCCGTGGGTCCAGGCGTCCGGCGGCGTGTACCGGGTCAACCGCCGCCTGACCTATATACTCGGGGACGGGCTCCTCACGTTCACCACCACCGGATCCGAGGTCCGGGTCGTTCCGCGCGAACTCAGCGAGCTGCCCGCCCTGCGCGGTTTCGACGGCGAGGTGCTCGACGCGCTCGCGGACCGCTTCGCTCAACGGGAGTTCGCCGCCGGGGACGTCCTGGTGGAGGGTGGTCAGGCCGCCGACCAGGTGTTCCTGATCGCGCACGGCAAGGTCGGCAGGTTCGGCCCCGGGGAGTACGGCGACGAGCGGGAACTCGAAGTACTCGCCAACGGCGAGTACTTCGGTGACGAGGTGCTGGTCGAGGAGGACCTGACCTGGGAGTTCACGGCCCGCGCACTCACCGGTACGACGGCCCTCGTCCTGTCGCGCCAGCAGTTCTCCGAGCTCGTCGACTCCTCCGACGAGCTGCGGCGTCACCTCGACGAGTACCGGACCCGGCCCCAGCCCCCGAGCAACCGCCTGGGCGAAGCGGAGATTGCGATCGCCGCCGGGCACGCCGGGGAACCGGACCTGCCGGGGACGTTCGTCGACTACGAGCTGGCGCCCCGCGAGTACGAGCTCAGCGTCGCCCAGACCGTGCTACGCATCCACACCCGGGTGGCGGACCTCTACAACGAACCGCACAACCAGCTGGAGCACCAGATCCGGCTCACCGTCGAGGCCCTGCGAGAACGCCAGGAGCACGAACTGGTGAACAACCCCGACTTCGGGCTGCTGCACAACGCCGACCTCCGCCAGCGTATTCACACCCGGAGCGGTCCGCCTACCCCGGACGACCTCGACGAGCTACTGAGCCGCCGACGCAGCACACATTTCCTGCTCGCCCACCCGCGGACCATCGCCGCGTTCGGCCGGGAATGCACCGCCCGCGGCATCTACCCGGCCACCGTCCTCTTCCACGACCAGCACGTGCCGGCCTGGCGCGGCGTTCCCCTGCTCCCGTTGAACAAGATTCCGATCAGCAGGACCGGTACCACGTCCATCCTCGCGCTGCGCACCGGTGAGGAGAACCAGGGGGTGATCGGCCTGCACCACGCCGGCCTGCCGGACGAATACGAGCCCGGCCTGTCCGTGAGATTCGCAGGTATCAGCGACAAGGCCATCATCTCGTACCTGGTGACCACGTACTACTCCGCGGCGGTGCTCGTCCCCGACGCGCTCGGCATCCTGGAGAACGTCGAGATCGGTCGGTGACACCCGGCCGCGCGAGCCGCTGGGATCACCCGGAACCTGCGGAATTCCGCGAGATTACGCGAGATTACGCGGGGTTCCGGGAGGGTTCCGCTGGGCTCCGCGGCATCCCGGCCCGATCTCTCCCGGCCGCCCCGACTGTTCACTTCTCCGCTGCCACCCCGGCAGACCCGGTACGCCTTCCCCGGGACCGATTCCCCGGGGAAGGTTCTCCGGTGCCGGATACGGATAAGGATCCGTATCCGGCCGACTTTCGGGGCCGGCCGTCCAGCCCGTGACCGAGAAAGGTTCACCAGCGGGTCATGCAGCCTTTCACGCTACCGGAGTTCTACGTGCCCTATCCGGCACGGCTCAATCCGAACCTGGAACAGGCCCGCGTGCACAGCAGGGCCTGGGCCGACGAGATGGAGATGATCGACTCTCCGCAGCACGGAACCGTGATCTGGACCGAGGCCGACTTCGACGCACACGACTACGCCCTGCTCTGCGCATACACCCATCCGGACGCCGTCGGCCGAAAACTCGATCTGGTCACCGACTGGTATGTCTGGGTGTTCTACTTCGACGACCACTTCCTGGAGCTGTACAAGCGGTCCCACGACATGGCCGGCGCCCGGGCCTACCTCGACCGCCTGCCCGCCTTCATGCCCGTCGACGGTGAGATCACCGAGACGCCGACCAGCCCGGTGGAACGCGGACTCGCCGACCTGTGGACCCGGACCGTCCCGGAGCGTTCCGCCGACTGGCGGCGGCGGTTCGCGGTCAGCACCAAGAACCTACTGGACGAGTCCCTGTGGGAACTAGCCAACATCAACGCCGGCCGGCTCGCCAACCCGATTGAATACGTCGAGATGCGGCGCAAGGTCGGCGGCGCGCCCTGGTCGGCGAACCTCGTCGAGCACGCCGCCGATGCCGAGGTGCCGGCCCGGGTCGCGGCAACCCGGCCGCTGCAGGTACTGCGGGACACCTTCGCCGACGCCGTGCACCTGCGCAACGACCTGTTCTCCTACCAGCGCGAGGTCGAAGAGGAGGGCGAGCTCAGCAACGGCGTGCTCGTCATCGAACGTTTCCTCGGCTGTGAAACCCAGGAGGCCGCCGACACGGTCAACGACCTGCTCACCTCGCGGCTGCACCAGTTCGAGCACACCGCGGTCACCGAACTGCCGGCGGTCCTCGAGGAGCACGGTGTCGACCCGGGGAGCCGGCTGGAGGTCCTGGCGTACGTGAAGGGTCTGCAGGACTGGCAGTCCGGGGGCCACGAGTGGCACCTGCGCTCGAGCCGGTACATGAACCGGGCCGTGGCGCCCGGGAGCGGCGAGCTCGGCGGACTCCTCGGACTCACCGGTCTCGGTACCTCGGCGGCCCGAATCGTGCCGTCCCTCGTCACCACCGCGCCGCGCCGGATCCGCTCTTTCACGCACATCCCGTACCAGATCGTCGGGCCGCTGCGCCATCCCGACTTCTGCATGCCCTTCTCGACCGGGCAGAGCCCGCATCTGGACGTCTCCCGCCGGGAGAACATCATCTGGGCCCGGACGGTGGGGATGCTGGACCCGATTCCGGGCATCTGGGACGAACACAAACTGCGGGCGTTCGACTTCGCGCTGTGCTCGGCCGGAATCCATCCGGACGCGACCCTGCCGGAACTGAATCTGACGACGGACTGGCTCACCTGGGGGACCTATGCCGACGACTACTACCCGGTAATCTTCGGCCGCACCCGGGACATCCTCGGGGCCAAGGTGTGCAACGCCCGGCTGTCGGAGTTCATGCCGGTGGACTCCCCCGTCACCGCGGTGCCGGCCAACGCGTTGGAACGCGGTCTGGCCGACCTGTGGGCGCGCACCACCGAGACCATGTCGCCAGGCGCGCGCGAGACGTTCCGCGGCGCCGTCGAGGTTATGATCGACAGCTGGCTGTGGGAGTTGGCGAACCAGGCCCAGAATCGCATTCCCGACCCGATCGACTACATTGAGATGCGCCGGGCGACCTTCGGTTCGGATCTGACGATGAGCCTGTCCCGGCTGGCCCGGGAGCAGACCGTGCCAGCCGAGATCTACCGCACCCGGCCGATCCAGGCTCTGGAGAACGCGGCCGCGGACTATGCCTGCCTCCTCAACGACGTCTTCTCCTATCAGAAGGAGATCCAGTTCGAGGGTGAGATCCACAACTGTGTCCTCGTCGTCGAGAACTTCCTCGACTGCGACCGGGAGCGTGCCCTCACGGTGGTCAACGATCTGATGACCTCCCGGATACGGCAGTTCGAGCACATCGTGGCGCACGAGCTTCCGGCGCTGTTCGACAGCTTCGCCCTGGACGCGCCGGCGCGGCAGGCGCTGCTGGGCTATGCGCGGGAACTCCAGAACTGGCTGGCCGGGATCCTCCGCTGGCATGAGGGCACGCATCGGTACGAGGAGTCCGAACTGCGGTACCACCCGGCGGCGGGAGTACGGCTCTTCGGCGGCCCCACGGGGCTGGGCACCTCGGCCGCCCACGTCCGACCGCGGCGGCCGTGACGGCCGTGACGGCCGGCGATAGTGAAATGTAGTCAGCTCGCATGCCTGGTTGGCGGTCGGACCGGCTGACGGCCGACGGGGAACACGACGGTCGGGAACATCGTGTCGGGCAGGCGCAGCAACTCGGCGAGGGCCTGGTCGTCGAAGGCCGTCACGGCGCATCCGGCCAGCCCGAGTGCGGCCGCGACCAGGTAGAGGTTCTGCACGGCGATTCCCGCGTCGAGGTGCAGGGTGCGGTAATGGCGTGCCGGGTACTTCACGAGAGTCGTGTCAAGCCGGGCGACTACGACGACCGCCATGGGCGCCCGTTCGGCGAACTCGGGTTGGACCAGCACCGAACGCAACGCCGCCGTCGGCTCGCCGGACCACAACGTCTGCAGACAGTGGTCCTCGGCGTCGTACCGGAACACGCCGCCGGACAGTTGCGCACTGCGCGCAATGACGAGATAGATGGACAGTGAATGCAGGCCACCTGCCGACGGCGCCATCCACATCCGGTGCTGACGGCCGTCGGGCAATCGGACATCCCGCTGCGGACCCAACGCCCAGCGTAGGAGCGAGGAGACATTCTCGGCGGTCGGCGCCTCGGCATCGAACCGGTACCAGGACCTGCGTGCCGCGAGCACCTGGCCGAACTCGACCGGCAGGTCCGCGCGCGGTGCCGGCAGCGGAATCCGGCTGGTGGCGGCGCGCAGTCCGTCGAGCACCACCTGCCGGGTCGGCGGACCATTGAGGACCTGTTGGGCCCGCCGGATACGCTCCAGCGCGGTGACATCCTCGGCCACACTCGTCCTTTCGGTTACGTCGCTAATGCGCTAATGCGGTAGCGGGAGGTCGCGCCGGGTGGTGCCCGCCGCGGCGAGTTGCCTGGCCAGCCGGGCGCCGCCGAGGAACGGAAGGCCGACGGAGGTGTTCGAGTACAGGCCGGGGGCCAAGGTGTGCACGACCCGCATGCCGGTGGGGCGCACGTCTTCGGTGGTGACGTCGACCGATGTCACCGGGTGGCCAGCGCCGGCGAGCGTGCGCGCGAGCACCATCGGGTCGTCGACTCCGGCGTGCCGGGCGTCCCGGTCGAGGGTCTCCCAGCCGATCGTGCCGGTGAGGGTCTCGGCGAGTTCGGCCTCCAGCCGGTCCTGCAGGCGAGGGTCGAGGAAGAGCTGGAGGTGGGTGCAGTACTCGACGACGTCTGCCAGGTCGTCTCGGCAGTCGTCGAGGTACCGCCGGTCAGCTCGCCACGGCTTGAGGGGGCTGTGCGGGTTGCGTGCGGCGCGCATGTAGGGGCCGTCGGGGTCATCGAGGTCGGCGACGAACATCTGCAGCTGGAAGGCTTCGGCAAGGGCCTTGCGCAGCGCCGGCGTGGTGGTGGTCCGGCACGCTGCTCCCATGGTCAGGTAGCCGGTCGCCGTGTCGTGCACCAGTGCGCCGGCGACGACGAGGCCGAACTCGTTCGGGAATTCGACGAACCGGGTCGTCATGCTTCCGTGCGCGCCCGTGGCAAGCTGCGCGATCCAGGGGGGCGGGGTAATGGCCCGCAACGGCCGGCGGCCGTGCCAGGCCATGGTCAGCGTGTCACGTTCGATCATCTGGCAGATCGCCGACCATTGCGCCGAGCGCTGGTCCATACCGGCGGCCAGGCCGGCGCTGAGGACCGGGCTGAGGTAGGGGAACCCGCGGGCCTGGGCCTGGTGGGCGTAGGACACCCAGACGAGCTGCGCGGGTACCCAGACGGGGGTGCCAGCAAGCAGGTCGGTGCCGGGCGTCCACTCCAGCTCGAGATCCTCGCGGTACTCGGTGAACGGGAAGTAGGGCCCGGAGTACTGGGCGGGTGAGTACAGCACCACCGAGCGCGGGTCGAGCACGGTGGCGCGGTCCGCCGTGAGCTCTTTGTGGGTGGCGCGGCGCAGTCCGGCGGGGACAAGGTTCCCGCAGTAGCGTTCGACGGCCTCGCCGACGGCGGGCCCGAGGGCGGCGTCGTCGTCGAGCAGGGCGTAGCCGGCTCCGGCGAAGTCACTGGCCCAGGCGGAGAACCTGGTGGTGTCGGAGAGGACGGCGGTGTACATGGTGAATTCGGGCGGCAGGGTGGCGGGAATGGTGTTGCGTTCGATCCGGCGGATGATCCCGGATCGGGGGTCGAGGATCGCGGCGAGGTCCATGGGTGCGCCTCAGACGTGCGGGATCGGGTACGGATAAAGGGTGTCTTCGGTGAGCTTTCCGGCAGCCAGGCCCAGCTGGGCGGGTACGTCGTAGAGCCGCTCGCCGCCGAGGAACGGGAAGGCCGCGGGCGGGTTGCCGTAGAGCCCGGGGACGATGACCCGCACGACGGTGAGGCCGGCCGCCCGCACGTCCGGGGTGGTGACGTCCACTGACACGGCGGGCAGGCCCTGCGTCGCGAGCATGTCGAGATAGCGCCGGCGGGCCGTGTCCCCGTTGATGTCCCCGTTGGCGTCCCTGTTGACGTCCCCGTCGGCCCGGGGGATGTCGGCGAGCCGGGTGGTGCGGGTGTCGTCGCGGAGCCGGTCGAGGGGCCGGCCCTGCATCCGCGGATCCAGGTAGAGCTGGGCGACCGCGGGCAGGTCGACGAGGTCGCGGAAATCCGGCCGGATGTCATCCGCGTACCGCCGGTCGGCGCGGTAGGGCAGGTAGGTGTGCGGGGGTATCTCGCCGCGGGCGACGGCTCGCCAGTGCGCACTGTCACCGTCCGCGAGCTCGGCGGTCAGTTCCAGCATGGCGAAGGCTTCGACGAGCGCCTTCGTCGCCGCTTCCCGCGGGCCCGCCCGGCAGGCCGTGCCGTATGCGATCAGCCCCCGTCCCGGTTCTTCAAGGAAGGCGGCGAGCACCGGAACCGGGAACTGGCTTGGCACCTGGAACAACCGGATGGTGCGACCGGTGCCCTCTCCGTGGGCGATGTCGTACCGGTCGAGGAGCTCAGCCGCATCGGCGACGGCCCAGCCGGCGGCGCCGCTGGCCCACCAGATGGTGTTCGCGTCGCGTTCGAAGAGCTCTTCCAACGCGAAACGCTCGGCGTGCTCACGGTTCTCGCCAGTGGCGATGCCGGCGTACAGCATGGCGTGGGTAGCCACCT
Organism: Frankia sp. CeTa3Moorea; assembly: GCF_978021225.1. Lineage (NCBI taxonomy): Bacteria > Bacillati > Actinomycetota > Actinomycetes > Frankiales > Frankiaceae > Frankia > Frankia sp. CeTa3Moorea. The sequence continues at coordinate 22,012 of NZ_CDXDOR010000060.1, forward strand.
CGTCGGCGTGCGCGCCGCGGAAGTAGTTCAGGTAGGCCATCGACGCGGGCACCAGCACCGGATCCCCGGCGTACAGGTCGCGGCCGGGCACCCAGGCCACCGGTGTCTGGCGGGTGAAGGGCCGGAAGGGGAACCCGCGGGCGCGGTACTGCCGGTCGGAGTAGAGCGCCAGGGTCGCCGGGTCGAGGGCCGGCCGCCCGGCCCTGGCGAGATCGTCGTAGCAGGCGATCTCCAGGGCGTCGGGCACGGCGTTGCCGCAGTACCGTTCCACGGCCTCCCCGACCGCGGCACGGCGCGCCCGGTCGTGATCGCCCAGGGCGGCACCGAAGCCGAACCGCTCGGCCGACCAGGTGGCGAACGCACGGGTGTCGGCGGCACGGGCGCTCCAGCCGACCCAGCAGCGCGGCATGGCGGGGCTCGGCTGGTAGGGGACGATCTGGGTGAGGACGCCGAGCCGGCGGTCGACGAGACGCCGTTCGGCCGGCGCAGGGGTGGTTGATCTCACGGGTGCTCCAGCACGGGCAGGTCAACCCGGCAGCCGCGGGTTGGACCGGTGTGGATGGTCTGGGTGGCGGTCCGGGTGGCGCTGGTGGTGTACCGGTCCTGGCCGGTGTTGGGGGTGCGGGCCAGCCGCGGGAAGTCGCTGCTGGTGACCTGCAGCTCTAGCCGGCTGCCGGGGTGGAGCAGCAGGGCCGTGGCGCCGAGCGGGATCGACACCGTGGCCGCGCCGGGCCCGACGGCAGCGGCGCCGCTGGTGACCTCCAAGGCCCGGCCGTCACCGAGCCGCTCCACCAGCCGGACTATCCAGTCGGTGCCGGGGCCCGTGGTGTCCGCGGCCATCGTGACGGTGGGTGCGCCGACGATAGCGGTCGGCGTCGTCAGTGGCGGGGTCCGGAATGCCACGGCGTCGGCGCGGGCGTCCAGGGGGGCACGGTCGCAGTCCCGCGGGAGGCTGGGGAAGGGGTCGAGCGGGTCGTAGGTGAACCGGTGCTCGGCGGGCCGCTCGGGCGGGTTCGGCAGGAGTGACCCGTCAGCGCTGGCCTGCAGGCCCAGGGTGGCGGTGGGCGCCGGCCACCGGTCCAGCCAGCGTCCGCCCTCGACGAGGAACACCTTGGTGATCGACGCGTCCCGGCCGGCCAGCACGTCAAAGATCCACGCGACCTGGAGGCGTCCCAGCGGCAGTTGCGAGGCGGGCCCGTGCTCCCGCCCACCCGCCGAGCTGGAAGCGGGGGTCGACAGCTCGTGCCCCCACGGCCCGATCACCAGGCCCCGGGCGGGCCTGTTCGGAGCGCGGTCGCGGCCCGAGGTTTCCCATTGCCACAGCGTCTGCGGCAGGAAGAGGTCGTACCAGCCGCCGATATGCAGGGACGGCAGCGAGCAGCAGGCCAGTTCCTGCGTGCTGATGCCCTCCCCGAGGTCGTCGCCCGTACGGTCGTGCGGTGCCGGGCCGTCGCCGGTCGTCGACGGAGCCGGGGCTGACAGAGCCGGGGCTATGGCGCTCCACCAGCGTGGCACCCGTGCCCAGAGGTGCCGGCCGAGGTCAGCGACCGGCAGGTGCCGCAGCAGGTCCGGCTCGCAGCCCAGCATCTGCGCGGACAGCCCGTTCCTGCTGGTGCGGCTCTCGGCGTGCTCGGTCCACCATCCGGCGTACTCGGCCAGCCGCAGGATCCCCGACGGGTCCACGTTGGCGGGCCGCAGACCCGCGGCGGGTACCTCGCTGATCACTGCGCGCACGAGCTCGGGCACGGTGACGGCGGCTGCCCACGCGGTGAACGAGCCGTAGGAGGCTCCGGCGAGGATCACGTTCCCGTCGCACCAGGGCTGGCGGTGGACCCATTCGACCAACGCCCGGCCATCGGCGCGCTCCCCTTGATACGGGGTCCAGGTCCCGTCCGACCCGTAGCGCCCCCGCACGTCCTGGGCGACGTAGGCCAGTCCGTTCCGCGCCCACCCGACGCCGTTTGCCAGCAGCGAACCGCGACCGTACGGGGTGCGAGTGACCACCGCCGGGGCGGGTAGCCGGTCGGGACGGTAGACGTCGGTCGCCAGCAGGACGCCGTCCGCCGCCGGCACGGCCTGGTTCGCGTCGATGGCGTGCATGCCCCGGCGCCTAGACCGGGTTGACCGCGAGGTTGGGAAGAGGAAGCACCGGATGCCGGCTGATCGACGCCGTGGTCAGGTCGACGACGAGCTGGTGCCCCTCGCTGGGAACGGGGCTTCCCGCCGCCAGCGCCCGCAGGTCGGCGGCGAGCAGCCCCGCCAGCACCGCAGTGGCTGCCGGGGTGAACGGGGCCGGCGGCTTGACCGCGTCGGAATCGAGGTAGGCCCAGTGGGCGATCAGCTCGTCGGGGAGAGCGGCCGCGGCGAGCCGACGTCCTCTGGTGTCCTGGTAGCACGCCGTACGGCCCGGCATTGACAAGGGTCCCACAACGAACGTGTCGCCCTCGGCGTAGCAGCCGTGCCATGGCGTGTGGTGCGCCGCGCACCACTGGTCGAGCCGGCACCAGTGCGAGTCCGGCAGCCACCGGGCGCAGCTGACGACGACGTCCGAGCCGGCGACCGCGGCCTCGTCCGCCGGGCCCACGGTGCACTCGACGTCCTCGAGGAGGTCGCCCAGGAGTTCGGTGAGCTTCCCGACGACCGGACTGTCGCCGTCAAGGTGCACCTTCCAGCCAGCCGGAACGGTCCCCACACGCCCCGGGCCGACGAACACGCCGCGATCGGTGAGCGCGGCGGTCATGCGCTCGACGGCGGGTCGGTCCACATCGGGCAGGGGCAGCTGGGTGGCTCCGGCCGCGACGTCCCGCACGAGGGCGAGCAGCCGGTCCTCGCCGCCAATTCGGACGAAGACGTCCCCGGGGGCGCTGTAACGCCAACTCCCGTCGGCGGTCCGGTAGAGATGGTGGCCAGGAGCGAACACGTCGGCTTTCCTCATCGGGTGTGTCGCGGTCGTGGTGGTCTGGTGATGGTGGGCTGGTCGCGGCCGTGGTCAGCAGGGGTCATGGCCGACACGGGCCGCGCGGGCCGGGATGAACCCGGTGGAGACCGTGACCGTCGGGGCCGTCCGGGAACTGACGGCCCCGGCGGTCACGGCTTGCACTGGCTCACCAAGGTGCACTCGGTGCCCTCAGTGAACCGGGGGCACTACTCCTCGTCGTCCCACGCGAACGGGCTCTGGACGAGCGCGTGCGTGGTCGGGTCCTGCGGGGCAGCGAGGACCGGCGCCTCGGCCAGCTCCTCGAACGAGATCTCCGCCATGCTTCACCTCCTTCGCAATAAAACGGTTTTCGTTTTCAACAAGAACGCTAGCACGAGCGGCGTGGGGATGGGCCGATATCCACACATCCGCCGGGCGGCTCATTCGGGGGCTCATTCGGGGGCTGTCACCGCCCGGACCTCGGCGTCCGGCCCACCGGGCCCGGCCTGCGGCGGGTTGGCCGGTACCTCGTCGGCCCTGATCAGGTCCTGAAGCCTGCCGGTGTGGCCGAGGCCTGCCATCAGGCCCGCTACCAGCGCCAGGCCGACCCCGGCCGAGGCGGTCAGCAGAGCGGCCCGGGTGCCCCAGGCATCGGCGAGGATGCCGGCGAGCACGGCACCCAGCGGCGTCCCGCCCCAGGCGATCATCCTCGCGGTGGTGTTGACCCGGGCCTGCAGGCGTAGGGGGGTGACGGCTTGCCGGACGACGATGCCGTTGAGGATGACCAGGGAGGTGCTGGCCTGCCAGAGCAGCAGGATGCCCATCCCTGGCAGCCACGCCGTGTTCAGCGACCAGCCGATCAGGGCGAGCGTGCTGGCTCCGAGCGCACCGAGTGTGATCGTTCCGGTGGGGACGTATCGGTGCACGCAGCTGAGCAGCTGGCTGACGATCAGCGTTCCGAGCGCGGCGGCGACGTAGAGGAGACCGATCCGCGGGTCGTCGTCGGGAAGGCCGAACTGCCGTACCGCGACGACGACGACCAGGCCGGTGACCGCGCCCCCGGACAGGCTGCTGCCGGCCCCGAGCAGGGTCAGAGTCCGGATGAGGCGATGCCCCCGGATGTAGCGCAGGCCCTCGGCGATGTCGCGACGGGTCCGGCTCACCCGGCTGCCAGCCGGCCCGCTCCGGTCGGCGGCGGCCGGCACGGCCCAGCGCACCCGGGAGAGCAGGATGGCACCGACCAGGTAGCTGAACGCATCGAGGGCGAGCACATTGGCTGCGCCCACCGTGGCCGCGGCCACCCCGCCGACGGCCGGCCCGACCAGGTTGACAACGGTGCTCACCGACACCATCGCCCCGGTCGCCGCGGCCACCGCGTCCCGTCCCACGATCGCCGGGACTGCGCCGAAGCTGGCCGCATCGAAGAACACGAAGACCGAGGCAACAAGCACCGCGGAGATCAGCAGATGGGGTGTGGTGAGGACACCGGCCCAGTGGGCCACGGGGATGCTGGCCATCGTCAGGCCGCTGAGGCAACTGGTGACCACCATCGTGCGCCGGTGATCCCAGCGGTCGACCAGGGCACCGGCGGGCAGTCCGAGCACAAGGTAGGGCACCGCTTCGAGACCGACCAGCACGCCCGCGAGCGTGCCGCTCCCGGTGCGCTGGAAAAGCAGCACCGGGAGCGCGACGAGCGTCATCGCCGAACCCGCCCAGGAGACAGCCCGGCTCGCCAGGAAAAGCCGGAAGGCGGGTACCGTACTCATCTCAGATTGTTACTCATCTCAGGTCATCCCACATTTTTGGGTCTGCGGCTCAGGCGTGCAGCGCGGCGGCCAGCTTTGTCACGCCTTCCACGCCTGCGAGGTTGGCCGAGTCCGACTGCGGGAGGAAGAACACCCGGTTGTTGCGGACTGCCGCCACGGTCGGGAGCCGGGAGGTGAGGAACTTGCGGGCCTCGGCCTCGGTTTCGCTGCCGCTGAGCAGATAGACGAGGGTGCCGGGATTCTTGCTGATGAGGTCCTCCACCGACAGCTCACTGAAGTATTTGCCCTTGGGCAGGGTGCCCGCGTAGATGTTCCGCGCCCCGGCGAGCCGCGCGATGTCGGTGTAGACGCCGTCGTAGGTGTAGACGGTTCCCTGGTAGGTGGCGACCATCGCGACCGGGACGGGGTCCCTGCTCTGGATCTTCGTCGCGACCTGGCGGAGCCGTTCGTTGATGTCGGCCTGGACCTGCCTGGCCCGGTCCGGAATGCCGAAGATCGTGCCGAGCGCGGTCAGGTCGGTGTCGACGTCACGGACCGTCGCCTTGGTGGCGTCGTCGGTGCAGAACCCGCTGAGAATCATCACCTGGGTGCCCTGGGCGGCCAGCTCGGCGATCGTGGGGAGCTGCCGGCCGTCAAACAGATAGCTGCCATCCGCCCAGATCAGGTCGGGCCGGGCGGCGAGCAGCGCCTCTCGGGTCGGCGCGCCGGTACTGAGGACGGGTAGCTTCGCCTCCACACTGGCGTACTTCGCCGCCGGTGTGCCGCTGCTGGTGTTGTACTGGCCGACGATCCGGTCCGTCAGGCCCAGTTCGATGAGGAGCTCGGTACTGGTGGTCCACCCGGAGACGACCCGCGCCGGGGCCTTGTCGAAGTGCAGGGTCCGGCCGCAGTTCGCCACCTCAACGGGATAGCGGGTACCGGCCGGGGCCGACCGGGCATCGGCCGCGCTCGCACTGCCCGCGCCGGTGGTCGAACCGGACCCGCAGCCGGTGAGACCGGCGGTAACAACGAGCAGGGCGGCGACCGCGACGCCGGCGCCGAGTTTCTTCATCGGGTTCTATTTCCTTCCATTGCTTCATCGGGTCATTGCTTTATCGGGATTTCCGCGCCAGCTACCACCGGGGCCGGCTCGTCTGTTCCGGGCAGGCTGGAGGAAGACGGGCTGGAGGAAGGCGGGCTGGGGAAGGGAAGACTGGAGAAGGCGAGGTGGAGGCGGCCGGTCACCGGGTGGACACTCCGGTCGGCGCGCACCCCGAACACGCGGCCGATGAGGTCGGCGGTCAGGACGTCCTCCGGTTTTCCCGAACAGATCACCGCGCCGTCGTGCAGGACATAGAGCCGGTCGCAGAAGGCCGCCGCGAGGTTGAGGTCATGTAACGCGGCGAGCACGGTGATCCCGAGTGAGCGCACCAACTCCAGCAGGCTCAGCTGGGTGCTGATATCCAGATGGTTGGTCGGCTCGTCCAGGATCAGCACCGACGGTGCCTGCACGAGGGCGCGCGCCAGCAGGACCCGCTGCTTCTCGCCGCCGGACAGCGACGCGAACGCCCGCCCGGCGTGCGCGGCCATGCCCACAGTGTCGAGCGCGGCCGAGATGATCTCATGATCCCCGGCCGAAGTCGGGCTCCACGCGCTCTGGTGGGGGGCCCGCCCGGTCGCGACCACCTCAAGGACGGTGAAGTCGAAGCCATCGGGGCTTTCCTGCGCCAGGGCCGCGACCCGCCGCGCCGACTGGCGCGGGGTGAGGTCCCTGACCAGGTCCGTCCCGTCAAGCAGCACCGCACCGGACGTCGGCCGCACCGCCCGGTAGACCGTCTTCAGCACGGTCGACTTCCCGCTGCCGTTCGGACCGACCAGGCCGACGAAGGCGCCAGGGGGGCAGTCGACCGTCAAGTCGTACACAATCTGTACCCCGTCGGCGACGACACCCAGACCTTCCAGGCGAAGGCCCGTCACGAGGCACCACTCGCCCGTCCCGACCGGCGCAGCAGCACGAGGAAGAAGGGCACCCCGGCGACCGCGGTGATAATGCTCAACGGCAGCTCCAACGGCCGGGCCACGACCCGGCCGAGGAGATCGGCCAGCACGAGGAACGTTCCGCCCAGCAGCGCCGTCACCGGGAGCAGCCGCCGGTAGTCCGACCCGATGAGCATCCGGACGCAGTGCGGCGCGATGAGGCCGACGAACGCGACACCGCCGGCAACGGAGATGACGGACGCTGTCAGAGCGGCGGTGACGATCAGCAGCTGGGTCCGCAGCCGGCTGACCGGGATACCCAGCGAGGCGGCGGCCTCATCGCCGAGCAGCAAGGCATTCAACGACCGGGCCTGCGCCAGCAGCCACAGCGTCGCGGCCACGACGATGCACGCGGGCAGCCCCAATGTGTCCCACTCGGCCCCCGACACCGTTCCCAGCAGCCAGAACAGCACCGCGGCGAGCTGGTTCGAACCGACCCGCAACTGCAGGTAGCTGGTGCCAGCCTGGAACAGATAGGTCAGCGCCACCCCCGCAAGCAGCAGCCGCTGCGGGTCCAGGTAACCGCGCCTACGCCCTAACGCGATCACGAGAGCCAGGGTGAGAACGGCACCGATGAACGCCGCCCCCGACACCCCCA
>NZ_CDXDOR010000061.1:0-28488 GCF_978021225.1 Frankia sp. CeTa3Moorea
AGCGTGGGCGGGGGCGCTGTGCCGCGCGCGAGAGGCGCTGATACACGGCGAGACCGTCGTGCTGGACATCTCCTCCGCCCGTCCCGACGATCTTGTCCGGATCGCGGCGCTGGCTGAGAAGACGGCCGCGGATCTGGTGCGGTCCCGCTGACGCAGCCGATCCGGACACCCGGGCCGGACGGCCGATCCGGACACCCGACCCGGACCGGGAAGTGATCCGCGCCGAGGAGCGTTTCCGCTGGTTCCGGCGATACGAGCCCCCCGTCGTTGCTTAGAGTAATCGGATCGGGGTGAAGCGCGTACGCTTAGTCGCCGTGACGACTGTAACGTCGCCGCCGCCCGCGCAGAGTGGGGGAGCCCCCTCGGCCGGTCGCCGGGCGACCGCGCGTCGTCGCCGTGGCGGTGGGGAGCCCGGTGGCCCGGGCGGCCCGCGAGCGCGGTGGGGCGCGCGGCTCGCGCGGGCCGTGCTGGGCGTCGCGGCGCGATGCGACGCGGGTGTCCGGCTCGTCGGGCTGCTGGCGTTTCTCGTGGTCGCGCTCGCGTTGTTCGGGTTGACACTGCACGGCGTGGTCGCTCATCGGCTGGATGCGACCGACGGCCTGGTGAGCCGGCACGGCCGGGCGCTCGCCACGGCTCAGGAGTTGCGGGCCGCACTGTCCCAGGCGGATGCCGCGGCGGCGGCGGAGGTCTTCGCGCCCGTCGAGCTTCTCGTCGGCAGGGGGGAGCCCGCCGCCGAGCTGCGGCAGCGCTATGACCGGATCAAGAACGGCGGGCTGTTCGAGGCGAGTGTCGCCGATGCCGCCCGTGACGTCCTGGACCTGCGCCGACTCGACCCGGCCCTGTGCGCCGCGGACCCGCCCTGGTCCGGCCCCGCGGCGCCGCCGCCCGGACCCGACGGCGCGGGGACCCGGCCGTCGCCCGGGCGGATCGCCTCGTCGTGCCCTCTGGGCGTGCTCGCCGGGGGCATTCCTGCCTACAACGGGATGGTCGAACGGGCCCGGGCGAACAACCGGGTGGGGCTGTCCGTCGGCGAGGCCAACCTGCGGGCCGCCTCGACGATGATGCGCACGGAGATCCTTCCGGCGACCGAGGTGCTCGTCGCCCGGTACGCCGACGCGGTGGACACCGCCTACCAGCAGGCCACCGGCTCGCGGGGCGAATGGGCGATTGTGATCACGGCCGCCTTCGCGATCATCGCGCTCGTCGGCGTCCAGCTGCTTCTGGTCCGACGCACGAACCGACTGGTCAACCCGGGCCTGCTGCTCGGCACCGGGTGCATCCTGGCCACGGTCACCTGGACCGCGGTCGCCTTCGGGACCCAGCAGACCCGTCTCGACACCGCGCAAGACTCCGGGTACCGACCGATAAGCCTGCTCGCCCGATCGAAGACCCTGGCTCTGGAGGCACGGGTCGATGAGAACCTCTCGCTGACGGCGCTCGGCAACGGCACCCGTTTCGACGAGCACTTCGCCTGGGTGACCCGAGGCCTCGGCTTCGACGTGACCGGCGACCGCCTACCGCCCGAACCGGTCACCCGTCGTGGTTCGCTCGTCGTCGCCCTCGACGCGCGCGGGGGGGGCGGGATACCGGCGGGACTCGAGGGCGATCTGCGCTCCTGGCTGCGTATCCGGGCCTCGGTGGTGGCTCTGCTGGCCTCGTCACCGGACTCGGTCGTCGCGACCGCGCGAGGACCGGGAGACGCCGGCTCCTCCATCGGGGACCCGCGTTCCTCCGACACGTTCGGACAGGCGGTGACCCGGACCCTCGGGCCGGGCACGACGGCGTTCACCAGCTTCCTCGGCAAGCTCGACGTCGCGATCGACGCCGCCCGGGGCAGGTTCGAAGGAGATGCCCGCCGGGCCGCCGCGGCGTTGCGCGATCTCGAGCTGGCCGGCCCGGCGCTCGTCCTCACCGCGATCGTCGCGGCCGCGGCGGGGATGTGGCCCCGGCTCCGGGAGTACCTGTGAGTCCGCCCGGTCGGACCGGGCGCCGGCACCCCCCCATCCCGACGAGGGGAGTGGGCCCGGTGCTCGGGGGGATCCTCGTCGGCTGCATGGTCCTCGTGGGCGGTACGGGCTGCAGCACCGCCCGTAGTCCCCTTCCGCTGGAGGCCGCCCCGATGCCGCCATCACCGGTGCCGGGCGCCGAGCCCACGCAGGCGTCGGCGGGATCGGCCAACCCGGATGGAACCTGTCGCCGGGATGGCAGACCGCTCCGGTCGAGCGATCCCCCCCTCACCCCGATGCCTCCCCCCGGCCGGATGCCGGTGGGCAGCCGCCTGCGCGCGATCGCGCAGGACCGCGGCTACCTGCGCGTGGGCATCGCCACCGACGCGCCCCCGGCCGGGTTGATGAACTGGCGCACCTTGCGACTGGAGGGGTTCGACGTCGGCATAGCCCGCGCGGTCGCCGCGGCCATCTTCGGCGCCGAGCGGGTCGACAATCATGTCCAGTTCCGTGCCGTCACCACCTCCGAGCGGGAGGACCTGCTCCGTTCCGGCATGGTCGACATGCTCGTGGCCACCATGACCATCACCTGCGAGCGCAAGCGGCAGGTCCGGTTCTCCGACGTGTACTACGAGTCGACTCTGCGGTTGCTGGTCCGGGAGAACGCCGGGTTCCGCGGTATCGCCGATCTCGTCCGACGACCGGTCTGCTCGTCGGCGGGGAGCACGTCCAGCGAGAAGCTGGCGCAGCTGCCGGCGCCGGGACCCCGACCGGTGACCCGGGCCCGCATCGCCGACTGCCTGGTCGCGCTCCAGCACGGTGACGTCGACGCGATCGCCGGCGACGATGTCCTCCTCGCCGGGCTAGCCGCCCAGGACCCCGACACGACGGTGCTCGGGCCGAGCGCCTTCGGCGCGGGCTCCGAAGCCGGCGGCTGGCTCGACGAGCCCTACGGTATCGCCATGCCGATCACCGGGGACACGGCGGGAGACGACGAGTTCGTCGCGTTCGTCAACGGCGTGCTTCGCGAGATCATGCTCGACGGAACCTGGTCCCGCCTGTACGACGAGTGGCTGCGACCGGGCCTACGCGTACCCGGCCGCCCCCCGCTGCTCGACGGCGGCCGTCCCTGACCGGGCCGTGAACCGGCGGGCCGTGAACCGGCGGGCCAGGCGGGCCAGGCGGGCCAGGCGAAGCCCGGGTACATCACCTGGGCCCTGGAGTACCCGGCACGCTTCAGGCTGGTATTTGGCGCCTGGTCGATCGACTCGCGGGAGCTGAGCACTGCGGCCTGACAGCGGCCCACGCCGCGCAGACCATGCTCGTCGATACCGTCACCGCGGCCCAACAGCTTGGTGCGTTGCCCGCAGGTGACCCGGTGCGCGTGGCATCTCTCGTGCGGGCACTCGCGCACGGGGCTGCCGACCTTGCCCTGGCGGGGCATCTCGCCGCTGACGGGAAGGGTCACGCGAGTCCCCAGCAACTCGTCGACGACCTGCTTGACCACCTGCGCACCGCAGCTCAGTGCCTATGAGCAAGGAAGCTACGGCTGAGCAAAGAAGCTGGCTGAGCAAGGATGTCAACGTCAGAGCAGCGTGCGGGGACGGATGCGGTTCGCCTGGTCGACGAGGCGGACCCGGCTGGCCCGGTCACCGGCCAACCGGGCCATCTCCCGGTAGGTCTCGGCCAGTCCGAAGCGGAGGTCCCGTTCCACCATGACCCGACCGAGCAGGGTCGGTGGCCGGGGCGCATCCGCGGCCGGGTAGGCGGCCGGGTAGGTCGTGACGAGGGCCAGGGCGGCGGTGAACAGGTCACGGTGCAGTTCGGCCCGGCGTCGTTCGCCCAGGTCGAGCCTTGGATCGGCCAGTATCGTCGCCGCCCGGTGCAGGGCCGCCGATCCCGAGGCCGCGCGGTCTGGTCGGGTGGCCCGGCCGACGAGCACCCCGATCATGCGGATCCGCGACGCGGTGTAGGCGGCGGACGACGGAGGGATCCGTAGATAAGCGTCGATCTTGTCGGCCGGATCGGTCCGGCATCGGGCCAGCCCGAACGCCGCGCTGGTCGTGCTCGGATCGATGGTGGAGACGACGTCGAACAGGGCTGCGGCCCGGTGCCGGGCCGCGTCACGTTCAGGCGCGGTGCCCGTGGTGCCCGTGGTGCCCGCGGTGCCCGCGGTGGTCGCGGTGCCCGTGGTGGTCGCCACGTCCGCGAGTGCGGTCGCGAGGGCGAGGCGCGGAGCGAGCTCCCCGGGGACCCGGGAGTAGACCCGGTCGAACGCCGCGGCGGCCACGGCCGGTTGTCGTCCGACGAGGGCGTGCAGACCCCGGTACCAGTCGACCCGCCATTCCCGCGGCTGCTCCGCGGCCGCGTCGTCCAGAGTGCCCGCCGCCTCATGGAGCTGCCCGGCCCGGATCTGGGCGCGGGCCAGGGATAGCCGCACCTCGGTGGTCCTCGGGACGATCGCCGCCAGCCGGGTGGCCAGGGAGGCCGGTTCCTCGTCCGAACCGGCGGTCAGTCCGGGCGCCCATGGATCGTCCTGGTCGATGCGCAGATCGGGGAGGACCTCCCACCATGCGGGGCTCCCGGCGGGCCCCGCCTCCCCGGTGGGATGCCCGACGGCGTCGAACCACCGGCTGGCCAACGGGGGGACCGGCCCCTCCGTTCTGGCCACGATCTCGTAGAGCACCCCCACCAGTTCGTCGGCGAGCTCCGTGGTGCTCTGGAAGCGCTGGTCGGGATCGGTCGCGGTGGCCCGGCGCAGGAGCCGATCCAGGGATTCGAAGTCCCGCAACGGGGCATGGGCCCGGCGCGGCGGCAGGGTGTGCCGGTAGGCGCCGAGGAAGCCCGGGAACCGGCCGAGGACGAGACGGGCCAGGGTCCGGGCGACGGCGAAGATGTCGGTGGTGACCGTGGGCGCGGTGCGCGCGATGCCCGCCGGGCGTTCCCCGTCGTCGTCGAGTTCGGGGGCCCGGTAGCCGGGCGTGGACAGGTATCCCGACACGCGGTCGTCGAGCCGGCGCGCCCCGCCGAGGTCGATCAGTTTGACGTCCTCGGCGGTGACCATCACGTTTTCCGGTTTCAGGTCGCAGTAGACCAGCCCGAGGCGATGCAGATGCCCGAGGGCCGGAAGCACCCGCAGCAGGTAGCGGATCACATCGGCGGCCGACGGCGGAGCCGACCGCCCGTCCGGTCCCGCCACCCCGACCTCGGCCAGGCCGGCCAGGGACACCCCCGGCACGTACTCCATGACGATGTAGTCCTCGCCATGGTGGGTGACATAGTCGAGGATCTTGACGATGCCCGGATGGGACACCGTGGTCAGGATGCGCCGCTCTCCCTCGGCGATCCGACGCGCCTCCGGGTTCGCCGCGTCGAGCAGGCCCTTGAGCACCACCCAGGCCTGCACGTCGTCGCTGCCGAGGTTGTCGTCGGTCGCGGCATATACCCAGCCGAGCCCGCCGTGCGCGATGACGCCGTGCACGGTGTAGCGGCCGACCCGTTCGCCCGGTCGCAGCTTGACGGTGAACGAGTAGCGGTGGCCGCATCCCGCGCAGCTGCCCTCCAGGGCGACGCTCTCGTCCTGCTCGTCCTGCTCGTCCTGGCCCGGCCGGGCCACGGGCGCGCCGCACCCGGCGCACTCCCGCAGGCCCGTGGGAACGCTGGGCGCGCCCAGGAGGGGCGGAGTCGACCCGGGGGGCGGGCCGACCAGGTGCGGGAGCCGGAGCGGATCACGGTGGGCGCCGGCCGCCGGACCCCGCCGGGGTAGCGCGGTCACCCGGGGAGCCGGCAGATTCACCGACCCGGGTTCCCCGACGATGGGAGGCTTGGCAGGGGGTCTCGCGCTGTCCTCCGTCATGGGCCCCTCTTCGTCGACGGGCACCATTCGCGTGCCGGGTCCACCCGCCACCCCGTGCCGTCGTTCCCCGGTGGGTCGTCCCCGAGCGCCGTCGTCCGGTCCATTCGTCGCCTTGTCCGTGCGACGGCTTGCCCGTGCGACGGCTTGTCGGAATGGAATGCCGTGGCGCGGTGGATCCCCGTAGTCGGGCGGTGTGCGCTGGTACGTGACCAGCCTGCCATGCGGTCGGGTTGCCCGCCGTGACGGAGCCCGGTTGCGTCGGCTACGGGTTGTTTGGCGGGCGAGTTTGGCGGGCGAGGGCCCTGGGACGCGTCCCACCGAAATGCCGCACCCACGATCGGGTGGTCGAGGATCGGGTGGTCGAAGCAGGTGCCGACCCGGTCACCGCCGGCGCTCGGCGGCGCGGGCCTTCACGGTCGCGCCGAGGCCGCGCGCGGTGGTTTCGGCACGCTGCTTCAGCGGCCCGAGGGTGCGGCGCAGCCGATCGATCCGTCCCTCGCCGCCGCGGGTGACATCCGCCGCCTCGCCCTCCCCGTAGTCATGATCGGGATGGTCCGCCGCGCCCAGCCGCCAGTAGCCACGGGTCGACAGGTCGGCGCGGTCCAGCCCCGAGGCGAGCAGGTGACGGCGGATCCGGCGTACCGCCGTGGCCTCGCAGGCCACCCAGGCCGCGGTGCCGGCGGGCAGGGGTATGGCCTCGACGGCCTCGGCCAGCAGTGCGCCGGGAACCCCGCCGTTACGGTGCAGCCAGGTGACGGTCGTCGCGGGGGTGACCGGGAGAGCCCGCCGGCGGCCGGCGTCGCGAACCTCCGCCACCACGGTCACCGGTACCCGAGTGGGCAGCCGTTCCAGCACCGTCGCCAGCGCGGGCAGGCCGGTCTCGTCGGCGGCGAGCAGGCGGTGCGCGGCCGACGTCCGCATCTCGTATCCACCCCCCGGTCCGGCGATGGCGAGATGGTCACCGGGCCGGGCGGTACCCGCCCATCGCCCAGCCGGGCCCTCGCCGTGCAGGAGCATCTCGATCTCCAGTTCGAGGGCCTCGGCGTCGAACCGGCGCGGGGTGTAGGTCCGCACGATCGGGCGGGGCGCACCCGCCGGGAAGACGGGTCGTCCGTCCGGCCCCCAGCCCGGAACGGTCGGTTCGGTCTGCCCGTCGGCCGGCAGGAAGATCTTCACGTGCTGCGCGGCCCGGGGCAGCGAGAATCCGGCCAGCGCCGGCCCACCGAGCGTCACCGTCACCATGTCCCCGGTGAGCGGGGTGACGCGGACGACCCGCAGCCGGCGCGGGGCCGGCCGGGCGTGCCGCGGCGCGGGCCGGTTCTCCGCCGACGCCGACGGGCGGCCGTCGCGCCCGTCCGGTAGTCCGGTCGGGCGGGGCGTGGATGGCACGGAGGAGTCCGGCCCGAACGTCGACATCGGCTCTTGCGTCCTGCCTCTCGTGACCGCGGGCCGGACTGGTTCTGGCCCGCACGGACGGGCTTCAGGCCCGGGACGGGGCCGTCCCGACCTCCGCGAGCCCGGGTGGCATTCCAGGACGAACCTATGCCCCGCCATTCGGGCGATGACTCGCGGAGGGGTGCGACGGTCGTTCCGTACCTGCTCCGTACCTGCCCCGGATCTGCTCCGACAGGATCATCCTCCTTGACAAGGAAAATTTTCGGTAGGACGATGAGGCGCATGTTGGAGGTCGCAGTGATCGATGACCCGGCCGCCGCGGGGGCTGCGCTCGACCCGGTCCGGGCGAGTTTGCTGGCCGCGCTCGCGGAGCCGGGTTCGGCCAGCACCCTGGCCGCTCCCGTGGGGCTGTCACGTCAGCGGGTCAATTACCACCTGCGGGCCCTGGAGCGTCACGGGCTGGTCGAACTCGTCGAGGAACGCAGAAGGGGCAACTGCACCGAGCGCGTACTACGGGCGACGGCGGCCTCCTATGTGATCTCGCCGACCGCGTTGCCGGCGGTCGCCCCGGATCCCGGCCGGTCGCCGGATCAGCGCTCTGCCCGATGGCTGCTCGCGCTCGGTGCCCGGCTGGTGCGGGAGGTCGGCGACCTCATCGCCGGTGCCACCGCTGCCCGGCAGCGGCTGGCGACGTTCGCGATCGACAGCGAGATCCGATTCGCTTCCGCCGCGGACCGCGCCGCGTTCGCCACGGAGCTCGCGGAGACGGTTGCCGCCCTCGTCGGCAGGTACCACGACACCACCGCCGAAGGCGGGCGCTCCCACCGTTTCGTCATCGCCCTGCACCCGAGCGTCACGCGGCCCGAGCGGGTGGCTGTCGGATCCGATGCGGGGTCCGATGCGGGGGAGGACATCCTCGGCCTTGGCACCGCCGGTCCCACCGGCACCGACAGCCCCACCACCGCAGCCGGCCCCACCGGAACCGATGGCCCCACCGCAACCAAGGAGAACTAGAGATGTCCCGTGAGTTCGAGATCCGCCGCGAGGGCGTGCTGCCCACCTCCCCGGAGGAGTACTGGGACGCCGTGACCACCGGTAACGGCGGATGGCTGTGGCCGATGGAGTTCGAGCCCCGGCAGGGTGGCGCCGCGCCCTTCGGGGGCACGGTCACCGTCTGGGACCCGCCGCACCACCTCGTCACCCGGGTGGAGGGTGCGGACGGCTGGTTCAACCAGCTGGAACACGTGATCGAGGGCCGGGACGGCGGCACGACCTCCTTCCGCTACGTCCACAGCGGGATCTTCGTCGACGACTGGGAGAACCAGTACGACGGCGCCAGCCAGCACACCGACTTCTACCTGCACACGCTCGGCCAGTACCTGCGGTACTTCAGCCGCCGGCCGGTGACCTACGTCGCGGCCGACGCGCCGGCGTCCTCGACCGCGCCGGACGCGTTCGTCCGGCTGCGCCGCGAGCTGGGCGTCGCCGACGAGGTCGGCCAGGGCGACGCGCTGCGCGTCACCCTCCCGGGCATCGATCCGCTGGACGCCGTGGTCGACTACCTGCATCCCCACTTCCTTGGCCTGCGGACCGGCGACGGGCTGTACCGCTTCTTCGGCCGCAACGCCTTCGGCGCCCCGATCGGCATCGCCCTGCACCTGTTCGCCCCCGGCGCCGACCAGGCGAAGACCACCCAGGCCTGGACCGACTGGCTGCAGGACCTGTTCGCCTAAGCGCCTTTCCGTCGATCCCCGCCGTTTTGCCGATCCCCGCCGGCTCGTGTCGGGCCGGCACCGGCACCCGGTCAGGGATGACGGTCATACTCCGAACGCCCGTGCCAGCCGCGCCAGCCCCTCCGTGATCTCCACCGGCGGGTGCGTGGTGAAGGACAGGCGCAGCGTCGCGGGGTCCGGCGGCCCCGCGAAAAAAGGAGCACCGGGAACGTAGGCCACGTCGTGCTCCACCACGCCGGGCAGCAGGGCGGTGGCGTCGTGACCGTCGGGGAGGCGGGCCCAGACGAACATGCCGCCCTCGGGTCGGTTCCAGCTGCTCCCGGGCGGCAGTGCCCAGGCGAGCCCGTCGAGGAGCGCGTCGCGGCGTTCGCGGTAGGCGGCGCACATCCGCGCAATGTGCAGGTCGGGGTCGGCGTCGGCCAGATACCGGGCGGCGGCGGCCTGATCGACCGTGGAGGTGTGCAGGTCCGCGGCCTGCTTGGCGATCACGTAGGCCCGCCGCAGCATGGCCGGGGCCCGCAGCCAGCCCAGCCGCATCCCTGGGGCCATGATCTTGGAGAAGCTGCCGAGCAGGACGGTGCGGTCGGCGGCGTCGGCGAACGACGCGATCCACGGCTCCCGCGTGCCCTGGAAGCGCAGCTCACCGTAGGGGTCGTCCTCGACGATCCACAGGCCCTGCTCCGCGGCCACCCGGGCGACGGCCGCGCGGCGCGCCGCGGACAGCGTCCGACCGGTGGGGTTCTGGAAGGTCGGCACCAGGTAGAGCAGCCTGGGACGCTCGCGGGCCACCGTCTCCGCCAGCCGGTCGGGGAGGATCCCGTGCTCGTCGGTGGGGACGGGCACCACCCGGGCACCCGCGAGGCCGAGGCACTGCAGGGCAGCCAGATAGGTCGGATCCTCCACGAGGACCGCGTCACCCGGCTCCACGAGCGTCGCCGACAGCAGCGTCAGGGCCTGCTGCGAGCCCGTCGTGATCAGCAGGTCGTCCGCTCGGGTGGGCAGGCCGCGGCGCGCCAGGCGTTCCGCGACCGCCTGGCGCAGGTCCGGGTCGCCCTCCGTGGCGGAGTACTGCAGCACGCGCCGCGGCTCCTCGGTGAGCACCCGGTCGTAGGCGCGCCGGATCCCGTCGGCGTCGAAGAGCTCGGGAGCGGGTAGACCGCCGGCGAAGGAGATCACCTCCGGGCGGGCGGTCAGCGCGAGGATCTCCCGCACCGGCGAGGTGCGCACGGCGCCGGCTCGGGCGGCGAGACCGGGCACCGCAGCGGCGGGTGGAGCGGCGTTGGTCATGGCGGCTCCTCGAACTCCTTCTCCGGGTTCTCCCCGACGTACACGACCACTCGCCGCCAACCGCCGGGACGGCCGTACAGCGGCGTTCCAGCATGTGGACTGTGCTTCCCGCATCCTGGACTTTCTGGCAATCATAGCCATCGGCGCCGGCTCACGTGGCCGCCCGCGACTCCGCCGGCCGGAGCGAGACGAGCAGGGCGACGGCCCCAAGCAGCGCGATGAGGAGCAACGGCGCGTGGCGCGGGACTGGCTCCAGGGTGTTTCCGACCACTGCGCCCCGGACTGCGGCTGACGGGGTAGTTCCCGGCCCGCTCCCTGCACCGTCAGGCTGTGCCCTTACCGTCAGGCTGCCCACTCATCGACATGATCTGATTATCCTGCGGAGTTTCTGGTCGGGCTGGTTGAGGGGGAGGCAGGTCGAGGGGGCTGCTCGTGAACAGGCACCGAACGCCGACGACGTGCGTAAGACGTCCGCACGGAGAAAGCCAGACTGCGGACCTGGACGGAATGGCGACGGGGAATTCTCCTGTCGCAGTGGTTTATGCGGAACTCATGGAACAGAAATAGAGCGCCCGGATCGCAGAGAATGCCTGCCGACTGGACCACGACCTCGACGGTCGCGATCGGGCGGGAGATGATCAGGGGAGTGTGTCGGACATCGAACTGATACAGTCCGGCGGAGTCGAGTGTCGTCGACTCTGAGTGTCGCGTTGGTCGCCGGGAGTCCGGTCGCCCGGCACCGGCCAGGGTTCCTTCCCGGGAGACTTCACATGCGCAGCGCCAAGGATTTCTTCGCTCCCCTCGCCGTGGGGGCGCCACTCCCGCCTCGCGAGATCCCGTGGCGGCCGTCCCGGATGATTCACTTCTTCGACCCGAGTAACGAGAAGATGGCGGCGAAGCTGCCGCAGATCATCCCCCGGGTCGACGTGCTGCTCGGGAACCTCGAGGACGGCGTCCGGGCGGACAACAAGATCGTTGCCAGGGAGAACCTGATAAAGATCGTCGACGGTGCGGACTTCGGTGAGACGCAGTTCTGGATCCGCCTGAACAGCCTCGACTCACCCTGGGGGCTCGACGACCTGCTCACGCTCGTTCCCGCCATCGGCGAGAATCTCGACGTGGTGATGGTGCCCAAGGTCCAGGGGGCGGAGGACATCCACTATGTGGACCGCCTCCTCGCCCAGTTGGAGGCGAAGGCCGGCCTGTCCCGCCCGGTGCTTGTCCATGCGATTCTGGAGACCGCGCGAGGGGTCGCGAACGTCGAGGAGATCTGCGCGGCAAGTCCCCGCATGCAGGGCCTGTCCCTTGGCCCGGCGGACCTGGCGGCGGACCGGCGGATGAAGACAACCCGTGTCGGCGGTGGGCACCCCGGCTACCTGGTACGCCAGGATCCGCAGCCGGACGACCCGGCGGCCGTCCGAGCCACGTTCCAGCAGGATCCCTGGCACTACACGCTGGCCCGGATGGTAGACGCCTGCGCGGCGAACGGGATCATGCCGTACTACGGGCCGTTCGGTGACATCGCCGACGTCCTCGCCTGCGAGGACCAGTTCCGCAACGCGTTTCTGCTCGGGTGTGTCGGGGCGTGGTCACTGCATCCCGTCCAGATCGACATCGCGAAGAAGGTCTTCAGTCCCGAGCCCGCGGCCGTCGAGTGGGCAAAGCGCGTCGTCGCGGCCATGGGCGACGGAACGGGGGCCGTGATGGTGGACGGCACGATGCAGGACGACGCCTCGGTGAAGCAGTGCCGGGTTATCCTCACTCTCGCCACTCGCCTCGCCGCCCGGGACGCGCAGCTCGCGGCGGCCTACGGACTACCCGCGCCGGAGGCACGATAGGCCGAGTCGCCGTCGGACGTCCATGCGATCGAAAAAGGGCTCGAGGCGGCCGGCGCGCCGGACCGCACCATGATATGGGCGATGGTGGAGACACCTGGTGCCATCCTGCGCGCCCAGGAGATGCGACAGCCTCTCCACCGCGGTGGAAGCACCGCGGTGGAAGCCACCGCCGTCCTCTGCCAGCGTGATCCAGACTCTCGGACCCGCGGGCGATGTCTCCTGTCGGTCAGTGCAGGGGCCGGTGCGCGGTCTCGGGGAGCCGGCTGAAGACCACGGTGCTGACCAGGGCGACGGCGGTGACGTACCAGCCGAAGGATGCGGGGTGGCCGATGTCCACGAGGTAGGTGGCGACGTAGGGGCCGGTGCCGCCGAAGAGGGCGACGGCGAGCGCATAGGGGAACCCGATACCGGAGCTGCGCAGGCGTGCCGGGAACAGCTCGGCGACCACCGCGCTCGAGATGCACGACCAGCAGGCGAGGAACACCAGCCCCATGATTTGAACCAGGAGCAGCCTGGTGGTCGAGCCGTCCAGGAGGGCCAGCATCGGAACCGTGCCGACCACGAAGAAGGTGCCGAAGGTGAGCAGCATCGGCCGCCTGCCGACGCGGTCCGAGATCGCTCCGAAGACCGGCTGCAGGGCGAGGAAGATGGTCAGCGCGACGACACCGGAGAGCAGGCCGTGCTTGAGGTTGGAGCCCACCGTGATGTTCGCGTACGTCGGCAGGTAGGCGGTCCATACATAGAACACCAGCGCCGGGGCCGCGGTCAGCCCGAACACCTGGAGGGATTCCCTGGGGTGCCGGCGGAGGAACTCGAACATGTCGGCACGACGGGCACCGGCCGGCTCGTCCGCCGTCTTGGTGAGGGTCTCCTTGGCGTGCGTCCGGATCCACATGCCGACCACGGCCGCGACCGAGCCGAGCAGGAAGGGGATCCTCCAGCCCCAGCTGGTCATGTTCTGCGAGTCCAGCGTGCTGGCGAGTAAGGCGCTGATCCCGATCGCCGCCAGGTTGGCCGAGGTCGCACTGATGTAGAAGAAGCTCGAGTACAGCCCCCGACGGCCATCCGGTGCGGACTCGATGAGAAACGCGCTTCCCGCGGCATACTCGCCCCCCGCGGAGGCACCCTGGATCAGCCGGGCCAGCAGGAGCAGCGCCGGGGCGGCGACCCCGACCTGCTCGTAGGTGGGGGCAAGCCCGATGATGAGACTGCCCAGGCCCATGCCCATAATCGTGGTGCTAAGCGTCCTGCGGCGGCCGATCCGGTCGGCGAGAATCCCGAGGATCAGCGCTCCGACCGGGCGGGCGAAGAATCCGACGGCGAAGATCGCTAACGTCGACATCAGCGGCACCAGGCTGCCTCCCGGGCTGGCCGGGAAGAACTGCGTGGAGAAGTACACCGCAAGCATCGAGTAGATGTACCAGTCGAACCATTCGACGGCGTTGCCGACGGAGGCGGCCAGGAGCTGCCGATAGTGGTTGGTCCGTTCCCGGAGGCCGGTTGTTGCTGTCATCGAAGCGGTCATGGGTTGCTCTCCTGTTGGGCGGCGGCTGAGACCACCAGCTCGGGACGTCGAGCTCTGATGGGCCCGATAGCGGGTACGGATTCCCAACAGGATGTGGCGTGTGACACATCGGAGGCTACGGGCGGGATGCCAACGCGGCGCCCCTTGCTTCGTATGCGGCTACGAAACCAGCGGGGCTGCCGTCTCCGCGTGGAAGGCCCAGGACAGTTCCACCAGGGTGTCGGTGTCGTCCAGGGACCGCCCGGTCAGCTCCTCGAACCGGGCTAGCCGGTAGCGCAGCGTGTTGACGTGTATGTGCAGCGCCTCGGCGGTCCGCGGGATGTTACGGCCATTGGCCAGGTAGCAGCGGAGCGACTCGACGACTTCCTCCCCGAACGCACCGGTGTCCCGGAGCGGCTGGAGGTAGCGGGCCCGCATCAGTGCGGTCACGTCCGCCGCGCGCGGCACGGCCACCCGCCAGCCGAGGCCCTCGAGGGTGTGCACGCCCTCGTTGTGGCGCAGTCGGGCCGCGGCCAAGACGTCGTTGGCCACCGAGAAGGACGTCGCGACCCGGTCCAGCGGCCCCTCGGGCCCGGCGGCGACCAGCAGCCCCGGGACCGCGGGTGGCAGCCCCGACACGATCCCCACGAGCCGGCCTTGGGAGGGCACCAGGAGCAGGACCACGTTGCTGCGCCGGCATCCCTGGTTGATCAGGTTGAGGGCCTGGTCCAGCTCCGCTTCCGGTAAGGCGGCAGTGCACACCGCCCGCAGGTGTGTGTCGCGCCGCACGTGGTAGCGGATGCACCCCTGCTCAATCTGCGTCGGCGACAGGGTGCCGGCGAGCAGCCCGGCGAGCCATTCGTCCCTGCGCCTTCGGTCCGCCACCGCATGCGACAGGCCGTACTCGCGGTAGGCGCTCGCCGCACGAGCGGAGAACACGTCACTCAGCTTCCACAGCAGCGAGGTGAGGGTGAGTGACTCGGGGTGGTCGACCCCGAACTCCTGGGCGCGATCCACCAGCCGGTCCTGGATGCTCGCTATGCAGCTGCGGAAGCCGCCCATGATGTCCTCGATCGGCACGCCCTGCTGGAGCCGTTCCAGCGTTGTGCGCTCGGCCTGCCAGATCTCCGAGCTCGGCGGCACGACGCCCGCCCGCAGGGTGCGGCACGCCAGCACGACGTTGCGGTGGATGCTCGTCACCAGCGCCTCGGTCGGGACCACCTCATAGGCCGGGATCTCGCGCCGGACACGCTCGATCGTGGGATCCACCAGTCCCTCGTCGCGTTCCAGCGCAGCGGTGAGTTCTCGCACACGGTCGTCGGACGTCCGCATCATCATGGGGTTATCCTGCCCGGCGGTGTCGTCGGCACCCCGGTCCTCGCCCCAACGGCGCGCGTGGCACCCGCGCTTGTCGCGCGTGTTCAGGGATCTGTCACCGCTGTTCTATCTCGGATCTTTTGGTGGGTCCAGAATCAAACCCTACCGCTCACCTAGCCGGCCGTTCCCCGCCGGATCCAGACGATTCCGAAGGCAGGGATCGACGCCAATCTCCCGAGGAGACGCAGATGACGACACTGGTCAATCCCCTCCAACATTTCGCTCCAACGCACACGGGAGTCGACGATCTTCCGTGGGTTCCGTTCACGCCTTACACGAACGAGGTGGAATTAAAGATCCTTCATGTGGATCTGGTCAAGAGCGAGACACAAATGCTTCTGCGGGCGCCGGGGGGAGCCTCGCTGGGTGTGCACGACCATTATGGTCGCGTGCTTGTCTACACCATTCGAGGGAAATGGCGGTACGCGGAGCACGCCTGGGTGTCGGGGCCGGGTGACTTCGTGTACGAGGTCGCCAACAGCAGGCACACGTTCATTGTGGAG
This sequence comes from Frankia sp. CeTa3Moorea, assembly GCF_978021225.1. Lineage (NCBI taxonomy): Bacteria > Bacillati > Actinomycetota > Actinomycetes > Frankiales > Frankiaceae > Frankia > Frankia sp. CeTa3Moorea. The sequence goes on from NZ_CDXDOR010000061.1 coordinate 15,440, forward strand.
CCTGACGAGGGCATCGAGGTGTTCATCTCGGTTGAAGGAGCTATTGCTTTCCTCGGCCCAAACGACGAGATCATCGGCATCGAGCAGGCCCATACGTTCGCCGAGCGATACAACGAGTACTGCAGGAAGCACGGGATCATCCCGGTTGACCTGACCAGCTTCGCCCGCTCATAGCCAGTCGGTCGCTACTCGTACACCACGGGCGTGGAGTCCACTACCGCGACTTACCTGGGCTTCCCGCACGTCTTTCCACTGCTTATGCGGCCCTACACGGTTGGCCGGGAGCCGTGTTTGAACACCAGCGTTCAGTGACCGCCTGCTGTGACGGGGTGTGACCGTGCAGGGCTCGGGGAAAGGGACACACCCGCCGATGACGAACGGCCAGGTCAGCGACCTGGCGTCGGCCGGTTCGCACGGCCGGCGGGCGTCGGCCGTGCGAACCGGCTGTCGCTGCGGGCGGCGCTGCCCGACGTGTCGGTGCTCGGGATCGATGACCAGCGGCGCGGCTCGCCGCGTTTCCACCGCGACCCGCTCACCGGGGCGTGGGTGACCGACGCCGACCGCTGGCAGACGGTGCTCATCGACTCCGCCGCGGCCGTGCCACCAACCCCGAGTACACGATCAAAGACCTGCTGCTGTGGGGCCCGGATGCGCTTTCCGACCGCGGGCGCCGCCGCATCCTCGAGACCTTCACGGTTCTCGAGGACCTCGACGGTGAGGCCGCCCACGCGCTGCGCACCGCCTGGAACGCCAAGAATCTGCTGCTCGACCTGCTCGCGCTCTCCCCGGCCCGCACCGGCGTCGCGACCACCCCGCACCGACATCGCCAGGGCCCTGACCAGGTTCCTCGGCTACTGCGCGACCTTCGGAAAGGACGTCCCCGAGGTCGTCACCCTTGCCGAGAGGATCTCCGGCTGGCGCAACGAGATCGCCACCGCGATCCTCCTCGGGCTCTCCAACGCCGCCGAGGCCGTCAACCGGGTCACCAAGCTCGTCTACCGCACCGCCTTCGGCCTGCGCAACGTCCCGAACCAGCAGCGCCGCGCCAGCTACGCCACCACCCGAAGTAGCCGCCCCGACTGGCTACCCGCCACCACCCACCCCAACGTCCAATAACCGGCCAGCTACGACTCCCGGTGAACTGCGTAGAGCCGCTTATGCTTGCAGGCGCGGCGGCCCAGGTTCCCGGTAGGAGGTCATCATGCGGACCTACGAGATGTACGACCTTGTCGATGTACCCCATCGCGACCGTCCTGGACGCTGGGAGGAGATCCTGGGCAGCACGGTGACGCCATTCCACACTGATGTTCCTCCAGGGAAATTACCCTACCGTGCCTCGATTGAGCGTCGCTGGTTCGATGACATCGCGCTGCTGGAGATCGCATGTGATCCGTGTAGGGGTGAACGTAGTCGAAGTCTGATCAGCCGGACCAGCGAGGAAAATATTGCGATCTTCTTCGCTACCGCTGGGACTGAACGGCTTGCCATCGAGGACAAGAAGATTGTTGTCACTCCGGGCAGCTTCGTGGCTTGGAACAGCACGCAAAGGATGCGGTTCGAAGTTGTCGAGCACTTCCGCAAAATTACCCTGGTAATGCCGAGGGTGGCGCTGGAAGAGGTCTTGGAGAGCCCGTGGTTGGAAGCCGACCTCGTGGTGGACGTGAACGCTCCCGCGATCAGGTTGTTGCGCAGTTATATCGCCTCACTTGCCAGCCTCCCGCACGAGATTCCCGCCCCCACCATAACGGCGGCCCGCAACGCGGCATTGGAGTTGGTGGCCGCGGCGGTGCGCCCCGAGGCCACGTTCACGAATGCGATCACTGGGGAAGCGCTGCGGCTCGCAGTGGAACGCTGGCTAGCTCGAAACCTTGGCCACCGCGACGTCAGTGCCGCTGCGGCGGCCGCTGCGCAGTGTGTGTCTGTCCGCACGCTGCAGCGCGGCTTCGCCGCGACAGGAAACAGCTACAGCGCCGTCGTCCGCTCCCAGCGACTCGCACGAGCCCGCCGGGACCTGATCGAGGGATCATGCTCTATTCAGGCGATCGCCAGCCGTTGGGGTTTTGCGGACACGAGTCACTTCTGTCGAGAATTCAAACGGCTGTATGGTGCGACGCCGACTTGTTACCGTGATTCGGTCGCCTTATCGTTCGCCCACGTGGGCGAGCCCGATTTTCGGGACGATCCGGACGGTGGAGCGCAGCCCTCCGGAACCTCCAGAACCGCGTCCCAGACGTCCAAGACGTCCAGGCTGCATGACTGATCGCGTCGTCCGTCCGGTCGGCACTTGTCCCGGATGTCCAGGACGGGCCGGACTGGCGGCGGGTCAGGTCGGGGGAGGCCGGGTTGGGTCGGATCAGGCGGGGCGAGCGGCCGGCTGGCCCAGCCAGCGTCGCACCAGACTGGTCAGAACCAGGATCACGGCTGTTCCGACCACTTCAATGATCACATTCGCGAGCAGATGACTCATCGTGCAACCTCCTATGCGTACTGTGTCGCTCCCCGGCCCTGATCGGGGCGCGCCAGACCGCCACGAGGCGGGCGGTTCGTACTTCCGGGTGACACGGTGCGGGCTAAAGATGAACAGAAAGCGAGCGATCTCGTTCGGTTGCATGGCCAGAGCATGAACCCGCCTATTCGTCGCGGTCCGTGACTGTCCGACGAACCGCCGGGTCAGCCCGTGTGGGGGGCCTGCTGCGGGGTGGGCTCGGCCCGATCCGGCGGAACCCCGATCGGACCAGGTCGATCGGACGAGGTCGATCGGACGAGGTCGATCGGACCAGGTCGGAGGATCGGAGAAGGCGGGGACGCCGTCACCCGGCATCCGCCCGCACTTCACCCTTCGCTACGGTGAAGCCGTGGTCGGGTGTGCGTGGATGACGCGAACAGGTCGGGCGCGGAGCCGGCAGACCGATCGTCGTTCCGCGTGGCCTCCGGACCCGGCGGCCTCGCCGGACGGGCTGAACGGACCGGATGGGCCGGGTAGGCCGGACTCGTCTGGCTCGTGGGCCAGGTCGGCGCGTCGATGAACTTCTTCGAGGGGACGGTCCTCGGTCTCGTTCAGGGGCTCACCGAGTTTCTCCCGGTCTCGTCCAGCGCCCACCTGCGCATCGCCGCCGCGCTCGCCGGCTGGGAGGACCCGGGCGCCGCGTTCACCGCTGTGACCCAGATCGGCACCGAGGCCGCCGTGCTGATCTACTTCCGTAAGGACATCGCCCGCATCGTGGCGGCGTGGGCGCGCTCGCTCACCCGCCGGGAGATGCGTAAGGACCCCGACGCCCGGATGGGCTGGCTGGTCATCCTCGGCACCCTTCCGATCGGCCTGCTCGGGGTGACGCTGCAGGACGCCATCGAGGGCCCGTTCCGCGACCTGCGGCTGATTGCCACGACGCTGATCGTGCTTGGCCTGATCCTGGGCGGCGCGGACTGGTACGCCTCGAAGGGGCGGCCGCAGGGTCGTCATTCGCCGCCCCGCCCGCGCAAAGTGCTCGAGGACTTGTCGGTGCGTGACGGGCTCTTCTATGGCCTCGCCCAGTCTGCCGCGCTGATCCCCGGCGTCTCCCGGTCCGGTGCGACGATCAGCGGGGGCCTGCTCCTCGGCTACACCCGCGAGGCCGCGGCCCGATATTCTTTCCTGCTGGCGATGCCAGCGGTGCTGGCGTCCGGGGTCTTCGAACTGCGCTCCATCGGTGGGAAGGATGCCGACGTCGCCTGGGGCCCGACGATCCTCGCCACGCTCGTGGCGTTCGCCACCGGGTACGCCGCGATCGCGTGGTTCCTACGGTACATTTCGACGCGCAGTTTCGCGCCCTTCGTGCTGTATCGCGTGGGGCTGGGGTTGCTGCTGTTCTCCCTGCTGGCCGGGGGTGCCCTCAGCCCCGGCGCCGGTGCCCCCCCGGGCTGAACGGGCGGGGAGCCCCAGGCGCGACCCACGTGCCTACGCCCGTCAACTACGGTGAGGGTCGGCGGTCCGCGTGCGCAGACGGTGAAGGTGTCTGCGGGACATATCCGAACGAGTCCGAGGCCCGCCCGACGTCGGTCGGGAAACCGATACCGATACCGATTCCGCTGCCGAGCCTCCGGCAGCGACCGCGACGGAGCGTGGAGGACGCCATGATTCGGCGAGGGGCCGCGGGATCGCGGCTGTCTCCGGGACGGCTCGACGACCGGGACCTGGCGCCCATCGACGACCCCGCGTCCGTCGGCGACCCCGCGTCCGTCGGCGACCCCGCGTCCGTCGGCGACCCCGCGTCCGTCGGCGACCCCGCGTCCATCGACGACCCCGCGTCCATCGACGACCCCGCGTCTGCCAACGGGTCCATGCCCGCCAACGGGTCCGCGTCCGCCAACAGGTCCATGCCCGTCGGCGGGGCCTGGTCCGTCGGCGGGTCCGGCCCCGCCGCGACCGGTCGATCCGCCGCCGGGCTGACCGCCGCCGAGGTCGCCGAACGCGTCGCCGACGGCCGCGTCAACGACGTGCCGGCCCGCTCCAGCCGTTCGCTGCGCGACATCATCCGTGCGAACGTCCTCACCCGGATCAACGCGATCATCGGCGTTCTGCTGGTCTTCGTCGTCATCGTCGGTCCATTCCAGGACGCCCTGTTCGGCGGTGTGATCATCGTGAACACCCTGGTCGGCCTGTTCCAGGAGCTGCGGGCGAAGCGCACCCTGGACCGGCTTGCCGTGGTGGGGGAGTCCCGGCCCGTCGTGCGGCGTGACGGTGTCGCCCGGGAGCTCCCCGCCGCCGAGATCGTGCTGGACGACGTGATCGAGCTCGGCGCCGGCGACAAGATCCCCGTCGATGGCCTGGTCCTGGCAGCCGATCACCTGGAGGTCGATGAGTCGCTGCTCACCGGTGAGGCGGATCCGGTGCACAAGCAGCCCGGCGACATCGTCATGTCGGGCAGCTTCGTTGTCGCGGGGTCGGGGGCGTTCCGGGCGACCCGGGTGGGCCGCGAGGCCTACGCGGCCCGGCTCGCTGAGGAGGCGAGCCGGTTTACCCTGGTGCACTCCGAGCTGCGGGGCGGCATCAGCACCATTCTGCGGGTCGTCACCTGGATGATCATTCCGGCCGGCCTCGCGCTGATCATCAGCCAGGTGGTCGTCAACGACGACGACCTGCCCGAGGCCATCCGCCGGATGGTCGCCGGACTCGTGCCGATGGTGCCGGAGGGCCTGGTGCTTCTCACGTCGGTCGCCTTCGCGGTCGGCGTGGTGCGGCTGGGCCGGCGGCAGTGCCTGGTGCAGGAACTGCCCGCGATCGAGGGGCTGGCCCGCGTCGACGTCGTCTGCCTGGACAAGACCGGCACCCTCACCGAGGCCGCGATGGACGTCGTGGAGCTGCGGATCGTCGAGCCGGGCACCGCCGGCGCCGTACCTGAGACGGGCGCCGCCTCCGGGGCAGGTGCGGCCGGAGAGCCGAGCACCCTCGTGCCGAGCGTGCTCGGCGCCCTCGGCGCGGCCGACAGCCGGCCGAATCCGAGCCTGCAGGCGATCATCGATGCCTATCCCGCCCCGCAGGGCTGGCAGGTGCGGGCGGACGCGCCGTTCTCCTCGGCGCGTAAGTGGAGCGGCGCGACCCTCGCCGCCGCGGACGGGACCGAGGGCACCTGGCTGCTCGGCGCGCCCGACGTGCTGCTGGCAGCTGGTGACCGGGTGCTCGCCACCGCGGACGAGTACGGGGCGCAGGGCCTGCGGGTGCTGCTGCTCGCTCGGTTCGGCGCGCCGCTGGCGGACGCACTGGCGGACCCGGCGACGGTGCCGACTGGCGTCGTCCCGGTGGCGCTCGTGGTCATCGCCCAGCGGCTGCGGGCGGATGCCCCGGATACCCTGCGGTACTTCGCCGAGCAGAACGTCGCCGCCAAGATCCTCTCGGGGGACAACGCGCTGTCGGTCGGCGCGGTCGCCCGCTCGCTGGGGCTGCCCGGCGCCGACGATCCCGTTGACGCCCGCACGCTGCCGACCGACCGGGCCGCGCTCGCCGACGCCATGGAGAGCCACTCGATCTTCGGGCGGGTCAGCCCGCAGCAGAAGCGGGAGATGGTCGCGGCGTTGCAGTCGCGGGGGCACGTCGTTGCGATGACCGGCGACGGCGTCAACGACGTCCTGGCGCTCAAGGACGCCGACATCGGCGTGTCGATGGGATCCGGCAGCCAGGCGACCCGCGCGGTCGCCCAGATCGTGCTGCTGAACAACAGCTTCGCGACGTTGCCGCCGGTGGTCGCTGAGGGACGGCGGGTCATCGGCAACATCGAACGGGTCGCGAACCTGTTTCTGACCAAGACCGTCTACTCGGTCCTGCTCGCAATCGTGGTTGTGATCACCCAGGTGCCGTACCCGTTCCTCCCTCGGCATCTCACGCTCGTCGGGTCGCTGACGATCGGCATCCCGTCGTTCTTCCTGGCGCTGGCACCGAACACCGAACGGGCGCAGCCGGACTTCGTCGGTCGGGTGCTGCGCTTCGCCCTTCCCGCCGGGTTGCTCGCCGCCGCGGCGACGATGACATCCTACCTGCTGGCCCGGTCACACTTCTATGGTCAAGACCTGGACGCCGAGACCTCGATGGCGACGCTGACGCTGTTCGGAGTCGCGCTGTGGGCACTGGCGATCGTCGCCCGTCCGTACACCTGGTGGCGCATCGCGCTCGTGCTGACCATGGCGGTCGCGTTCGCGCTGGTCCTGGCCATCCCGTCCGGCCAGGAGTTCTTCCAGCTCTCCCTGGTGGGGACGACCGGGCCGTGGACGGCGGTCGGCATCGCCGCGGTGGCGGCGGTCCTGCTCGAACTCGTATGGGCGATCATCCGCCGGCAGCTGACGGTGGTGGCCGCGCGGGTGGACCTGGAAGCGGCGCGCCGCCCGTCGATTTCGCAGAGCAACGTGCGGATCCTGCCCGCGGCGCGGACCCTGCCCGCGGCGCCTGCCGAGGGTGCGCCTGCCGACAGCCCGCGGTCCGCGGCGGTCGTCCGTCCAGGGGCGGTCGTCCGTCCGGGGGTGGTCGTCCGTCCGGGGGGGAGGGCCGCGGCATCCGGTCCCGACGGCCCGCGGCCGACGCCGTAGCCGGGGTTCTCTCCCGGCCTGCCTATCCGGAGGTCTCGGCCTCAGCGCTGGTCTCGTCTCCGGGGGCGGGCGAGGTCGTGCGTGAGGTGGCGGCTGCTGAGGTGGCGGCTGTCGAGGTAGTGGGGGTGGCCGCGGACGGCGTGCGCCGGGCCGGGCCGGCGGCGAGCCGGGTGAGGTAGGCGTTGTACGCGTCGAGCTCGGCGTCGACGTCACCAGCCGCGGCGATGCGCCGCTCCCGGGCCCGCGTCTGCCGCTCGTCCAGCCGGGACCACTGGATGGCCAGCACGATCAGCACGACAAAGGTGGGAATCTCGCCGAACGCCCAGGCGATGCCCCCGGCGGTCCGCTGGTCGCTGAGCGGTGAGACGCCCCAGGGCCGGACCAGGCGGTCGTACCAGCCTGAGCCGAGCAGGGCCGATGTGCTCATGATGGTCAGGCCGAGGAAGGCGTGGAACGGGACGACGGCCAGCAGCATCAGGACGCGGCCGGGATGCGGCAGCCGGCGGGGGAGCGGGTCGGTCCCGATCAGCAGCTCGAAGAACAGCACGCCGACCGCCAGGAAGTGCACGTTCATGTACAGGTGGCCGAGATGGTTGCGCATGAGGGTCGACAGCAGCGAGCTGAGGTAGAGCACGTAGAGGCTGCCGGCGAAGTTTGCCGTCACGAGCAGCGGATGGGTCAGGATGCGTACCGGCCAGGACCGCAGCGTTCTCAGCAGCCATTCGCGCGGTCCGGTGCGGTGCGGAGCCGTGGCGGGCCGCATCGCCCGCAGCGCCAGGGTCACCGGCGCGCCGAGCACCAGCGGGATCGGGGCCAGCATGCTGAGCAGCATGTGCTGGCTCATGTGCACGCTGAGCAGGACCGGCCCGTACAGCCCGAGTCCGCTCGATGTGGCGACCACGACGACGAGCAGGCCGGCGAGCCAGGCGATGGTGCGCCCGAGCGGCCAGGGGGCGCCGCGTGCCCGTAGCCGGCGCAGGCCGGCGAGGTAGAGCAGGGCGGCGGTGACCGCGCCGGCGAGGAAGACCCAGTCGATGCGCCAGTCGGTGGCGAGCCGCGCGGCGGTGATCGGTGGGGGCATCGGGTATCCGAGCAGCGTCTGGGTCGGATCGTCGGGAACGAGTGCGTCGTTCACCGGCGGCGCCGTGCGGGACAGTCCGACGGCCAGTCCGACCGTGGCCGTGAGAACGGTGAGCTCCACGCCGGCGATGCGCAGGAAACGAGCGACCGCGGTCGTCCCGTCGGTGCCGGTCCGGCGGGTGTTCGTCTGAGCAGTGCCGGTCTGGTCGGTGGTGCCGGTCTGGTCGGTGGGCGTCCTCACCGCGAGCCCGGCGACGATCCGGCGGCGCACCAGACCACCGAGCGTGACGGCGGCCAGCAGGCCCGCGGCCTTGAGCAGGACCAGCAGGCCGTAGCGGGTGTCCCACAACGGGGTGAAGCCGCCGAGCCGCAGGGCCGCACCGGCGATCCCGCTGATCGCCGTGACGGCCGCCGCCCCGGCCGCGAACCGGCTGTACCGGCGCAGCGCCGGGCCGAATGAGCCCACCGGCAGCCGCACCGCGGTGAGCAGGCCGAGTAGACCACCCACCCAGGCCGTGGCCGCGAATACGTGCACGCCGAGGGCCACCACTGCAATCGCATGATCGCCGGACGTGGCGGCGTGGCCAACCAGGATCGGCGGCACGATGCCGGCGACCGCGACAGCGAGCAGGGCCCCGGCCGCGGTTGTCGTCGTGACCGTACGGCCGATCATCGCGATGACGGCCGCCAGGGCCGCCACGACGAGCAGTGCCCGGCCCTGGGAGGTGGTGGAGACGAAGGAGCGCAGCGAGGAGACGCCCAGGACGTCGCCGGCCGGGCGCGCGGCGATCTCGGACAGGGTGAACAGCAGCTCCACGAGGGTAGCCACCATCCACAGAGCCGCGGCGTTCGCCGCGTACCGGCCGCACCGCCGGGCCGTGGGGGACAGGATGCCCACCCGCGACTCGTTGCCGGCCGCACCGCGTTGCGCCGAACGGCCGTGTTGCGCCGAACGGCCGTGTTGCGCCGAACGGCCGTGTTTCGCCGGAAGAAGGACGGCGGCCGCGAGAAGCCACCCGATCGTCCCCACGGTGGCGATCTTGCCGACCAGCTGCGTGAACGGCAGTGCCCAGTAGGTGGGCGTGCCGGACGAGGGCAGGCCGGGCAGCCGCAGGGGGCCTGGCCCGAAACCGACGGTCAGGGCCAGCGCCACGCATCCGGCCGCGACGGCGACGGGCGCCATCCGTCCGACCGCCGCCGTCCGTCCGTCCCCCGAGGTGGAGCGGCTGGCGGGGCTGGTCCTGGTGGGAGCGGCGGCATACGGAGGAGCGGCCAGACCCGCGGGCGTGGTGGGGTCTGCGGGCGTGGTGGGGTTGTTCGTTATGGCGGGTTCTTTCCTGGTGACGGGGGTGTCCATAGGGTCAGCGCGCTCCGGAGTGACGTCGCCGCAGGGCGAACAGGGTGCCGCCGCCGAGCGTGAGGACACTGGCGATCACGACGGGGAGTATCCAGCCACCGCCACCGCCACCGCCACCGTCACCGCCGTCCGCGGATCCCGTATCGGCCGTGATGGCAGTGACGGCCGCGGACGGGGCCGGCGCGGCACCCGTGGTCGGGCTTGCGGTGGCTGCCGGGGTCGGCGTCGTGGTGACCGGGGACGGGGGCGGGGATCCCTCCTGGCCCGTGGACGCCGTGCCGCCGGCAACGGTGAAGGCGAACTCGCCGCCGACCGGATGACCGTCCTCGGACACGACCCGATAGGCCACCGTGTAGCGACCGTCGCGGAGAGCGGTGAGGTCCTGGTGGACGCTGCCGCCCTCGACGCGGGTGGCACCGGCGGTCACGCTGGCGCCGTCGGTCGCTGTGACGGCGACGTTCGTGTAGCGCGGGGACACTGGCTCGTTGAACATCAGGATGATCTCATGTGGCGGGGCGGTGAGAGTGCTGTCCGCCACCGGGGTGCTGGTGACCAGGCGTGAATGCGCCGATGCGGGGGTGGCCAGTCCGAGCAGGACCGCCGGGACGAGCGCCGCGACGAGGCCAAGCGCCACAACCAGGCTGATCGCCGCGGCGAGGCCGGTGGGCCCCGTGCCGCCCGTACCACCGGTGGCGCGGGCGGCACCGGTGGGGTCGGCGAACCGGGTGCCGCTCTTACTCGGGACTGCCGTACGCCGTCTCGCGGACAGCCTCGCCTGTAGTCGCACCCAGCAGATTCTACGCGCCGTAGAAACGTGACCACCGCGTCCGATCCAAGATAATCAACAATGTTGACATCCTCCCGGCGCGTAGGTTCCGCTCGCTGTTCCCGCTGTTCCCGCTGTTCCCGCTGTTGCTGCTGACGACCGGCCTCGGCTCATCGGCCGAGGCCGATGGCGGGCCGGCGGTCAGCAGCCGCCGTCGTGGTCCACCGGAGCCGGCCGTGGATGATCGGGAAGGACGATCGGCGCGACGAGCACGGTGTCATGGCCGTCCGTGGTGGCCACGAGCGCGGGCCAGAGGCCGTCGTTGACGCAGTTCTTCGCGAATTCGCTGGCCCGGGTTGGGGGAGAGGCCAGGGACACGAATCGGCCCTCGGTCGTCGCGAGGAGCAGGTGCGCGCCGATCAGGGAGTGCCGCATCGCCTGTTCCCGGTGCCGTCGGCGGCGCGCCTCGAGGGAGACGTGATCCATCGCTTCCTCGGCCGGAAGATGCCAGCCCGAGGTGTTCACCAGTTCCGCCCGGAGCCGGACCAGGCGATGTGCTCCGGTTCCCCCGGCCTGGTGTGCCCAGGTCTGCAGTCCGGCGCTCAACCGCAGCTCTCCCTGCACGGCCCAGCTGTCCCAGGTGATGCGGGTCGGTTCCGCCTCGCCGTGGCCGCTCACGGTTTCCACCCGCCGACCGGCGGGGGCGCTGAACCGGATGGTGTGGGGTGGTCCGAGTCCCGCCGAGACGCCACCGCTCGCCGGACCGGCCAGCTCCCAGGGATTCGGCCGTGGCGCGCTCAGGCGGGGCAGCCAGTTCCGCCGCGGCCCCGCGGCGGTCGGTACCGCGCTGCCGGGAGGCGCCGCCAACAGGTCCGTGACCGTCACCACATCGTCGACCTGGCGCGGGATGAACTCGTCCCAGCCGCGGGGCTCGGCATCTCCCGCGGGCCAGCCGCCCGGTGGAAACCGGCCCCCCTCCCCGGGGCCACGATCCACGGAACGGGCCGTCATCTGCAGGTAGCGCACCCGGACCCGGAGCACGGTGTCGGGGCCGCATTCCAGGAGACACTCCGAGTGGGCATGCGAACGCTCCCCCGGGTGGGCGAGGGCATAGGACGACGGGGTCAGCACCCCGATCCGCCGGTCTGAGCCGCAGGTGGTGGCGCGGTCGGGACGGGTGGACTCGCCGCGGTAGATCTCAGCGTCCGCGATCGCCGCGGTCTGGTCGAACGGCGAACAAACCGTCATTGCATCTCCCTGCCCTGGACGGGCCTGGCCCGGACGGACGAACGAACGGATGGGCTAGAGAACGGCGATCGCCTCCCCGGCGTGGACCAGCACGGCATCTCCGGGATGGGCGTCGACCAAGGCGATGCCCACCTCCTCCGTTCCGGCGGGAGTGCGAACGACAGCGAGGGCTCCGGGCAAGAGACGGATGACCTCCGCCTCGATGGTCTCCTCCGACCGGGCGATGCGCCCGGCCGCCTCACATACCGGCGCGGCCGGACCGGGATGGACCGAGGCCAGCTCGGCCTCCATCGCGGCCGGTCGGCCCGCGCTCGTGCCGGCGGTCATGCCGACGGTTTTGACGGTGGTCCTGGTTGTGGTCGACGCGGCTGACCCGCCGTGACCGACTGAGTCGGAGGGGTGGTGCCGGGCATCCCCCGACTCGGCGTGCCTGGTGCCGACCTGTGCGTTCTCGCCGTCCATCGTCGTAACCACCCTCGGGAAGGCTGGCTTTGCCGCAACCGTACGACCCTGGGCCTGATCACACCACACGGCTAGGACGACTACACGACGTATCGATGCCGGTGTCCGAAACATCAACCTGCCGGGACGTCTCCCCCCGGGCTCCATCCCCGGACGGGCGGGGAGCGGACGGGCGGGGAGCGGTGGCGCGGAACGGGCATCCGGGGCACGGCCGGATCCGGCAGCATAGACGGTGTGAGGGACGGTGTGCGACAGCAGGTGACGGGTGGCGGGGGCGAGGCATTCGACCGGCTCTGCTCGCTGGCCGCGGCCGGCGGGGTCGTGGTGGTGACCGGTGCGGGGATCTCCACCGACTCCGGTATTCCGGACTACCGGGGTCCAAACGGGGCACTGCGCCGTCACACCCCGATGACCTACCAGGAGTTCACCGATGATCCCGCGGCCCGGCACCGCTACTGGGCCCGCAGCCATGCCGGGTGGCGGCGGGTGGCCCGGGCGGAGCCGAACCCGGGCCACCGTGCACTGGCCCGGTTGGAGCAGGACGGCCTGGTGACCGGCGTCGTGACGCAGAACGTCGACGGCCTGCACCAGCGCGCCGGCTCACGGCGCGTCATCGATTTGCACGGCAGGCTGTCGCGCGTGCTATGCCGCGGCTGCGGCGACGTGAGCCCTCGCCTCGAGCTCGACCAGCGTCTGCGGGCGGTCAATCCCGGATTCCATGTCGGCGCCGCGCAGACCAACCCGGACGGCGATGTCACGCTCCCCGACGACATGGTCGCCGCCTTCGTCATGGTGGGCTGCCGCCGGTGCGACGGCGACGAGCTGGAACCGGACGTGGTGTTCTTCGGCGCGACCGTGCCGCGGCCGCGTGCCGCGGAGGCGTTCCGGCTGGTCGAGGGGGCCAGGGCGCTGCTGATCCTCGGATCATCGCTGACGGTGATGTCCGGCTACCGGTTCGTGCTCCGTGCGGCGGAGCTCGACATCCCGGTCGCGATCGTCAACCAGGGTCCGACCCGGGGGGACAGCCGCGCGGCCGTCCGGGTCGACGCGCCTCTGGGCCTGGTGCTTCCCCGCCTCGCCGCC
>NZ_CDXDOR010000062.1:0-28458 GCF_978021225.1 Frankia sp. CeTa3Moorea
GATCGACGGGTGTATTCACCAGAACCATGTATTTCGAGTTCGTCTGTATGACGGAATTCTGCATCCGAAGCTGCTCGCTTGGCATGCCAACGAGTTCGGTCAGGGCTGGTGCGAGAAAAATGGTCGGCAGAGCGTCAACCTCGCCTCGATCAGCTTGTCCCAGATCAAGCGGCTTCCCGTTCCGGTTCCCCCGGTAGAAGCACAGGCTGATCTGGTCAGCGCAGCCGAAGAATGGCTGAGTGTCCTGGACACCGGCGAGCGTCTGGTGCGTGGAGGTCTCGCGAAGGCTACCGTGCTACGGAAGGCGTTGTTGGCGGAGGCGTTCGCGGGGCGGCTGGTGGCGCAGGATCCGGCGGATGAGTCGGCGTCGGTGTTGTTGGAGCGGATCCAGGCGGAGCGGGCGGGTGCGGTGAAGGCGCCGAGGCGGCGGCCACGCAAGCTTCCGGCGCAGGAGGGGCAGTCTGCGGCGGCGGTGGGGACCGCGTCCCGGCCGATGGGAGAGTGGGCCTCCGTCGAGGCCGTCGTGTCCGCGCCGATGCTGCCGCTCGACGATGTTGCCATCGATAACGACAAGGATGTGCTGGGGTGAGCGCGAAGGCACGGCAGCTCGTCGCGAAGCTGTGGAACTACTGCGACGTGCTGCGCGATGACGGCGTCTCCACCATCGACTACGTCGAGCAGTTGACCTACCCGCTGTTCCTGAAGATGGCGCACGAGCGGGCTTACCGGAGCTTCAACCCGGACGTAGCCCTGCGGCCAGTCGCGGACCGGTGGCAGAAGCTGCTCGACTACGACGGCGACGACCTGGAGACCGCGTACCGACACACCTTGGAGGATCTCGCCAAGGAGGCGGGCATGCTCGGCGTGATCTTCCGCAAGGCGCAGAACCGCATCCAGGATCCGGCGAAGCTCAAGCGGCTTATCGTCGATCTGATTGAGAAGGAGGAGTGGTCGTCGACCGGTGTCGACGTGAAGGGTGACGCCTATGAGGAGCTGCTGGCCAAGAGCGCCGAGGACATCAAGTCCGGCGCCGGCCAGTACTTCACTCCCCGCGCGCTGACCGCGGCCATAGTCGACTGCCTCCAGCCGGGTCCGGACGACACGGTCTTCGATCCTGCCTGCGGCACCGGCGGCTTCCTGCTGGCCGCAGCCGACTACATCCAGCGCCATCATGGCGCCACGCTGTCGCCGGAGCAGCGCGCCGGCTTTAGCCGCGGAAAGATCCGGGGTATGGAGCTGGTAGACGGCACCGCCCGGCTCGCCGCGATGAACATGCTGCTGCACGGCATCGGCCACCCCAACGGCAACACCCTCATCGACGTCGGGGACGCGCTCGCCGGCCGGTACGGCGGGAATCCGACGATGATCATCGCCAACCCGCCGTTCGGCAAGAAGTCCTCAATCACCGTGATCGGTGAGGGCGGCCGCGCTGGCCGGGACGATATTGCGTACAGCCGGCAGGACTTCTGGACGACGACCACGAACAAGCAGCTCAACTTCGTCCAGCACATCGCGTCGTCGCTGGACGTGGACGGCCGGGCCGCCGTCGTCGTGCCCGACAACGTGCTGTTCGAGGGCGGGGCGGGGGAAACGGTCCGCCGCCGGCTGCTGGCGGAATACGACGTCCACACCCTGCTGCGGCTGCCCACCGGTATCTTCTACGCCGGCGGGGTCAAGGCGAACGTGCTGTTCTTCGACAGGCGCCGGGCTCGGCCGGGCAGGCCGTGGACGGCGACCCTGTGGGTGTACGACCTGCGGGTCGGCCAGCACTTCACGTTGAAGCAGAATCCGCTGCGCCGCGAGCACCTCGGCGACTTCGTCGCCTGCTACCGGCCGGGGGAACCGCGCGGCACCCGCACCGAGTCCGAGCGGTTCCGCCCGTTCGACTACGATGAGCTGGCCGCTCGGGACAAGGCGAACCTCGACATCACCTGGCTGCGCGACCCCAGCCTTGACGACGCCGACAGCTTGCTACCTCCCGACGTCATCGCCCGTGAGATCGTTGAGGATCTCCAGGCCGCCCTGGTCGAGTTCTCCGCGATCGCGGACGCCCTCGCGGCCAACCGCTCCGCCGACGCCACCGCTACACCGGACGATGCCGCCTCGTCCGACTGAGACCTTGCGGTGTGAAAGGGCCTGACGCGCCGCGACCCCATCCCGTGGTCCGCGTCGCGGGTTCGACACGGACGTTTAGTCCGCCACGTCTGCTCGCAGCACGGCCTCGGCCAGCTCGACTAGTGAACCCTCATCGGGCAGCGACCATCGCAACGGTCCTTGGACGGAAACGGGTGCGCGCTTCCACCCCGCCCGCCGCCAGATCTCCATCACCAAGCCGGATGGGGCGTACTGGCGGCCGTCCACCGCCCAGACCAGGGGTTTCGAGCGGCTGTTCACCCAGGTGGCCTCCGCCCGCCGTGGATCCGCCGCCAACCATCCGCCGATCGCGCGTTCCTCGGGCTTCCCCGCGGTCGAGAACACCAACCGCGTACCCTCGCTGATTCTGCGCGCATCGACCAGAATGCCCACCGTGTTCGGACGTCGGCTGCGGCGGTCCGCCTTAGGCTTGTTGTAGTCCTCCGGCAGCACGGGCTCCGGGCGATCGGTCCTCATGTCCCATAGCACCTGCGCCACCAGTGGCTCGCAGCGCTCGGCACTGGTGAGGGTGCTACCGATGAAGGAATTCCGGCCGAAGGTCTCGTCGATGCGTAGCACCAGCCAGCCGACGGTCTGCCTGACGAGCGCCGGGACTCCATCGAGTCGCGTGGACCAGTCCTCGTCGGGATCGTCGATGCCATCCAGGGTGATGTGCGCGAAGATGATGTGCGCCACTAGCAGATCGCCGAGTTCGGCGACGGCCTCCGCGCGTCCGCGCCAATGATCGCGGGTGTCGTGCAGGTTCTGCTGGATGGCGCGGAAAGTCCGCACGCAGCGCCAGATCCGCAACGCCGACGGGCGGCGGTTTCCGAACAGCAGGGTGTAGGCGCCCTTTGCGCCCCGCTCCCACAACAGGGAGGAATCCTTCTTCGCGCGGACGACCAGCTCGACGGAGGAATGCGCACATGCCAGCGCGACGGCGGCGTGAACGACCGAGCACCCTCCCTCGGGAGGTGGATCGATCTCCCCCCGCTTGAGGACATAGGTCTTGCCGAGAGTGAGAGCGAAATCGTCTTTGATGTCGGTCTGTACCTGGTCCAGGGCGACGAAGTCGCGCAGCTCCACGTCGTTCTGCGTGTTTGTCGTCTGGGTGATGGTGGTCGCGAGGTCAGTGGGCGCCCGGCCCAGAACAATCACGCGGACTCCGACGAGAGCCCCGCCGGCCACGTCCGGGCTCTTCTTCACACCGTCGCCGATAGCGACGACAGTCTGCGCGCCGTTGACGACGCTCGCGCCCTCGAGGGTCAACTCGGCCGGGCCGTTCGGCGTGCTACGGCTGAAGGGATTGAAGGTGAGGCTGTCGCACAGTATGGTGATTCCGTTATTATAATACCAGAAATTCTCGGGTGTCGTCGTCAATGTCTCGACGATACCGCTGTTAATCTTCGTGGTACCGAGACTGGTACGGATGTTCCTGCTGAACAACAGATTTCCGTGCTGGGTATACCAGTCGGCGATCTCGCCTGCCGCGACGATCCCGGAATACGCCGTAAGAGGACGGCGAAGGTCGAACCACTCCTGCATTCTGGCGACGAGTCTGATCGGCTGTGGGGCGTTGCGGCGCAGGAGCATCGCCCTGATGTCCGCCGCCAGGCAGTACTCGATATCCAGGACGTCGCCGTGCTTGTTGAAAATTTTGACGGCGTCGTCGAATTTCTGCCGGACCTCGGCCGAGGGCGCCTGGCTTCCCATCAGGACGATCGTCATGGTGATACGCCGGCCGGCGTCGAGCAGTACCGTACGCACCCGTTCCGCGAGCACCTGAAGTCGCTCGTTGAAGCGGTCGAATTCGTGCTGGTCGATCAGGCGGAGTCCTTCGAGTGTCTTGAGCGCATCGCCGGTATTGAGGCCGGCCTCGCCGCGGTCGCTCCACTTCGACTGGATCAGCCAGAGTTGTGGCTCGCTCCTGGCCACGGCGATCGCGTCGATACCGAAATCGTTACGCCCATCGATGACCATCTCGGCGGCCTCGGCTGTGTCACAGTCGACCCGGTCCCGTGCTACCAGTGCGGCCAGCGCACGGGAGAGGAACTTGCGGCGCCGCTCGGCCGGATCCGGATGGGTCACGTCGCTGGTGTCGATCAGGCCGTCGAACTCGCGCGCCAGTGCCTCCCTGACCGCGACGACGGCCCCGGGAACTGGTCTTCCCGCTCTTCCACTCACCTGATCCACCGCCCCCTTCGCCGCACTGTGTATACGAGCTTACGGGGCGTCCCATTTGCGGGAGTAAAGTATCTCCTCTTGGCTGAGTAGCCGGCTGTGCTCTGGCTGCCGGACGTGAAGCCGGGCGGCCGAGACAGGGACGCGGACGAGATGGCCTGTAAGCCCCGGACTGGCCAGCGCCCTGGCCACCATCATCAAACGACTCCGCGATGCCAACGGCGGCCCTATCCATCTGGTCGCCTGCTACGACATGTACGAGCGCGTTCCCTATCTGCCGTCCGCCAGTCACAGGCGGGGCGGTGCTGTCTGCCTGGGGGCGGCTCGCAACGGGAGGGGTAGGGCCCGATGGGTAGCCCGGCCGTAACGGCCGACAGCACCTTGGAAGGTAACGCGCGGCTCACCGCCACCAGCCGGCCCCCGACCAGCCGGCCCATCACCGTCTTCGCCGGCGCCGAGACCACCCCACCCCGGCCGACCAGCGGCACCACCCTCGGTGAAGCTGAACTGTGGAGGGTTAGGCACGGTTCCGCGGTCCGCGACTTGTGACGGCCACGGGCCCTTGGACCTTGCTTCGGGGGTGCCGAGCGGCTTGGGTCAGAGGTGCCGGTACACCTCACGTCGATGGGCGACGTGGACGATCATGACGAGAATGCGGGTGTGGTCGACCTGGTAGATCACCCGGTATTCACCAACTCTGATCCGCAGTATCCTGGTAGGTTGGCCGGTGAGGGCCCGGGCCCCCGAGGGGCGGGGTTCCGCCGCGAGTCGTGTTACCGCGATCAGGATCCGTCGAGTGGTGGAGGCGTCGAGCTTGCGCAGCTCTCGCAGCGCCGCAGTCGTCCACTCGACGGTGTGCGCCACGTCAGTTCAGGCCGAACTCGGCGAGGACGTCGGCGTGGGGTACGCGAGGCTCCTCGGCGGCCAGCGCCTCTCGGGCGACGGCGAGATCCGCTTCGTCCTCCGCCGCTTCCAGCTCACGGAGATCTTCTATGGAGATCACTGCCGCGACCGCGCGGCCGTGACGGGTCAGGACGATCCGCTCATGGGCGTGCTCCGCCTTGGAGACGATCTCGCCGAGGTGGTCGCGTGCCTCGCTGATCGGCATCTCGCTCATCCCCAGATTGTACAAACCGGGGAGTGGTCGGGCCGCTGAGGCGGACGAGGTGGCCTGTAAGCCGGGTCCTGTACCGGCTAGCCTCACGGCTCGTCGGCGGCGACCATCTCTCTCGGGCTGCCGTTGCCGGCAGCCTCTAGCGGTCCACCCGCAGGCTCGGGCGGGCAGCCCTCGAACGCCTGCGCGGTCCGCGGCCTCGCGGCTACGGGCCTTCTGACCTTGCTCCGGGCGGGGTTTACCGAGCCGCCCAGGTCACCCTGGGCGCTGGTGCGCTCTTACCGCACCGTTTCACCCTTACCGGCGCCGGAACCGGCACCGGCGGTCTGTTTTCTGTGGCACTGTCCCGCGGGTCACCCCGGGTGGGTGTTACCCACCGCCCTGCCCTGTGGAGCCCGGACTTTCCTCGGCGACGCCGGACGAGCCGGCACCGACGCGGCCGCCCGGCCAACTCGTCCGCTTCCTTCAGTATAGAGTGCTTCCCGGTCTACGCTTCCTGGGCGTAGGGCTGATCGGGCTGTCGGTGCGCGGAGCCGGCCGATCGGGCGGTATGGCGGCGGATCAAGGAACAGGACGATCATGACGGGACCGAAGCAGCCGGGCCGAGGGTTCGGCAACGCGAGGCGTACAGCCTCTCCGCCCGCCGTTCCGCCCGCGCCCGCGGCGCCTGCGGCGGCCGGGCAGACCCCCGCGGCCTCGCCTTCCGGAACGCCCGCCGGCCAGGTTCCGGTCGGTCCAGCCGGTCCGGTCGGTCCAGCCGGTCCAGCCGGTCCAGCCGGTCCAGCCGGTCCAGCCGGTCCAGCCGGTCCGGCCGGTCCGGGCGCCGTGGCGCCCGTTCCGCACCAGCCGGCCCACCCGGGCGGACCGGATTCTCCCGGCGTCCCGGGTGCGCCCACCGGCGGGGCCCGGCCGCCGCGTCGCGGGGTTGCCTACACCACCTATGCGATCACCGTGCTGGTGCTGCTCATTGCGATCGCCGTCGTGGTCTTCGTCGTGCAGAACGACGCGCGCGTGAGCATCTGGCTGTTCGGTTCGACCAGGCAGATGTCGGTCGCGGGTGCACTGGCCGCCTCGGCCGCCGCCGGTCTCGTCGTCGGCCTACTCATCGGTGTCATTCCTCAGATCAGGCTGCGCCGCGAGTTGCGCCACCTGCGTCGCGCGGCCGGCCGCCGGTAGCTGAGCAGAGTCCTCGGCCGCGGGTCGGCCGGTAGCCGGTTGGTGTAGCCGGTTGGTGGAAGGCACGTCGGCAAGATGCCAGGCGGATCCCACCGCGTCGGTACAGTCCGGGTCGTGACGCCGTTGCGAACAGATCTGCCACCGGGAGCACAACTCCCGCCACGCCCAGCGAACGCACCGGCGCCCGGCACCGTGCTGCCGTCCCACTACGTGCGGTGCTTCGCCTGCGGTGACCAGTCCGCCCACGGACTGCACCTACGGGTCGACGCCGATGCCGGCCTCGCGCTGTGCGCGACGTTCGAGGTGACCGAGCATCATCAGGGAGCGCCGGGCCTCGCCCATGGTGGCCTGCTCAGCTGCGCCCTCGACGAGGCGTTGGGTGCGCTCGGGCATCTGACCCGGACCAGCCTGGTGACCGGCCGGCTGGAGACGGACTTCCTGCGGCCGGTACCCGTGGGCACCGTCCTGCACCTGAGGGCGCGGGTCGAGGGCGTGCTCGGCCGGCGGGTCTACGCCAGTGGCGAGGGACGATTGAACAGCCCTACCGGACGGGTCGCGGTCCGGGCCCGAGGGCTGTTCGTCGACGTGCCCCTGGAGCACTTTGTCACCCAGGCCCGGGCCGAGGACATCCAGGCGATCGAGCAGGATCCGGACCTGATCCGGCTGCGCGAACATCAGACCATTTCCTGATCTTCGAATCTCCTGGTCTTCGAATCTCGGAATCCGCTCACGGGCGGGACTCGTTTGCTCGCCGTGATGCGACCGCACGGACCGTCACATCTCCGTCACAGATCCGTCACAGATTTAGCTGGCACGGTGGGCGTGGCCTCCGGGTCTGTCGGGATGCTCCATCGACCGTTGCCTCGGCCACTGCGTCGGAACGTTCGGAGCGGCGGTCGGCCCCGGCGGCCAACCCTCGCCGGCTGTCGGTCGGCTCGCGGCGGAAAGCTCGACGGAAAGGAGGGCGCGGTGCCGGCGATGTCGCTGCGCTCTGGCGATCCGGAGCGGATCGCCCGGTTCACGCTCACCGCGCGGCTCGGCTCCGGTGGTATGGGAGTCGTCTACCTCGGCATCGACGACGAGACCGGAGGGCCGGTCGCCCTCAAGGTAATCCGGTCGGACTTCACGGCCGATCCCGAGTTCCGCAGCCGGTTCCGTCGCGAGGTCGCGGCCGCCCGGGCGGTCGACGGTGCCTGCACCGCGAGGCTGGTCGATGCCGATCCCGACGCCGAGGATCCGTGGATGGCAACCGAGCACATCCACGGCCAAAGCCTCGCCGAGGCGATCGCCGACCGGGGCGCGCTGACCATGCCGGTCGTCATGGCGCTGGCGACCGGGCTCGCCGAGGCCCTGAAGGCCATCCACGACGCCGGCATCGTCCATCGGGACCTGAAACCGGGCAACGTGATCCTCAGCGAGGACGGCCCGAAAGTGATCGACTTCGGCATCGCGGCGGCGGTCGACGCGACGGCCGCGACCAGGACGGGGGTGTTGCTGGGCAGCCCGGGTTATATGGCCCCGGAGCAGGTCACCGGACGCGGCGAGATCGGCCCGCCGGCGGACGTCTTCGCCTGGGGCCTGACGGTACTGTTCGCCGCGTCGGGGCGACCCCCCTTCGGGACCGGCCGGCCCGACGCACTGCTGTACCGGGTGGTCCACGACGAGGCCGACACCGGGGATGTTCCGCTGGCCCTGCGCCCAGCGGTCCGCGCGGCGTTGCTCAAGGAGCCTATGGCCCGGCCGAGCGCCCACGCGTTGCTGCGCGTGCTGATCGGGTCTACTGGCGACCCGGAGCGCGAGACACGCCGGATACTGCGGGACGCCTGGCTCGCTCCACCGGTGACGACCCGCATGAGGAGCCTTCTGCCGGCCGCGGAGGAGGATACCCATGACGCCAAGACGCAGATCCGCCTCGATGCGCCGGAGAGCGCCGGCGCGTGGGTGCGAGTGAGCGACGGTGCGGGGACAAACGGTGCGGGGACAAACGGTGCGGGGACAGCGGGCCGGGCGCCACGCGGGACCGGTGATCCGGCGGGGGACCCCGGGCAGGCTGGCGAGCTTCGGCAGGTCGGCGAGTCCGGGCAGGTCGGCGAGTCCGGGCAGGTCGGCGAGTCCGGGCAGGTCGGCGGGTCCGCGCTCGGCGAGGATGACGATCAGGCCGGTGGCCGGCCGGCTGACGGTGATCATGATGCGGCCGCTTCCGCCGGGGCAGCTCCCGCCGGGGCGAAGCGGCCCCTGTCCGGCCGGCGGGCCCGTGCCCGGCGCCACCCGCGCCGGACCGCGGGTCTGGCCGCCCTGGCCGCGACACTCGCGGGTCTGGCCGCCCTGAGCGCCTCCGAGGCCGCCGGCGACCTCGGTCCGCAGGCCCCCGGGACGGCCGCCAGTTCCCAGGCGACAGCCGGGGAACCGGGGCCCGGCCCGCACGGCGTGCCACTCACCCCGTCGTCGCGTGACGACGTCCCGGCCCGATCGGGACGTACTCCTGGGCCACCGGGGCTCCCCGCGCCCTCACCCTCTGTCATCGTTCCTCCTGCCGGCCTGTCGTCGGGGCGGCCGATCCCCGGATTCCGGGGCACGGTCGGCCAGCTCATGCAGGCCAAGGCGTTCACCGGCTTCGTCACCGCGCACGACACCCAAATCGTCTTCCTCGACATCTCCACCCTCGCCGAGGGTAACGAAGGGGCCTTCTACCCCGGACCGGACTTTGGGGGGGACAACCGGCCCAACTTCACCCTCTTCGACGCGTGCGGGGCGCTCGGGCCGGGGGAGCCGCCCGGCTTCGAGCCGGGGAAGGAGTGCTTCGGGAGCACGTACCGCCTTGCCGAGATGGCGCACAGCGGTGCTTCCTTCGGCTACGTGCAGGGTTCCTACCGGCTGCGTGGTTATTTCTGGGTCGACCTGGTACCCGGAATGCACCAGGGATTCGTGAACATCAATCTGCGGGCCGTCGACGCCCGGGATCTTCCGCGTTGACGGACCGGTGGTGTTCCGCCGGGTTGGGCCCATTTTTCAGGAAAAAACTAAATAAGGAAGGTTTGTGCATCCGGTGCGGGTCGGGTGCCCGCGGTGTTTGTACGGCCGGGTTCATGGAGACGAAGAGGAGGCAGACTCACGCTCTGGGGGTGCCCGGTGTTCCAAATTCTCTGGATCGTTCTGGCCGGTCTGGTGATCGGTCTTCTGGCCCGTCTGATCGTCCGGGGTCGGCAGAACATCCCACTCTGGCTGACGGTCGGGTTCGGCATCATCGGCGCGCTGGTGGGTAACGTGATCGCGAGCGCGCTCGGCGTGCGCCACACCGGCGGCTTCGACTGGATCCGGCACATCCTGCAGGTTGGTGTCGCGGTCGCGCTGGTCGCGATCGTCTCCCCGATGTGGGCGGCGCGTCGTGGGCAGAGCACCGGCACCCGGCGCACCGCGGGCCGACCCTAGCCCGGTGTGCGCACCAGGCGGTCCGGTGTGCACACCGGGCGGTGATGCGGGGACGCGGCCGGTCAGCGGCCGCGGCTCACCCAGTCGTCGTAGTCGACACCCTCCTCACCGATGGTCGTGTCGTCGCCGTGACCGGTGTGCACGACGGTGTGCGCGGGCAGGGTGAGCAGCCTGGTACGGATCGAGGCCAGGATGGTCGGGAAGTCGGAGTAGGACCGCCCGGTCGCCCCGGGACCCCCGCGGAAGAGCGTGTCGCCGCTGAACAGGACCGGGTCGCCGTTGATCTCCCCGAACAGGCAGATCCCGCCGGGAGAGTGGCCCGGGGTGTGCAGGACGCGCAGCGCGCCACCTTCGGGCAGGCCGATGAGCTGTCCGTCCGCGAGCGCACGGTCGGGCGCCCGGTGCGGATAGATCGCCTTCCACAGCACCACGTCGGCGGGGTGCAGCGCGATGGGCGCCCGGACCAGGTCCGCGAGCTCCGCCGCCGCATTGATGTGGTCGTTATGACCGTGCGTAGCGATGATCGATGTGACCGCGCGGGTGCCGATGGCCGCCGCGATCACCGACGGGTCGTGCGCGGCGTCGATGACCAGTACCTCGTCGTCGTTTCCCACGAGCCAGATGTTGTTGTCGACCGTGAACGACTGACCGTCGAGCGTGAAGTCGCCGCGCGTGATCACCCGATCCACCCGAAGCCCGGTATTGACGATCATTGCGTCCCCTCCTCGACCCGATCGGTCTGCCCGCTGCCCGCTGCGCGTGTCGCGGGTGCCGTCGGACGGCGGTGCACCCGGTGGGGTCGACCGTATCCGGCGGTTCCCGGCTCCGGGTGAGCCCGCCGCCGACGAACCTCGCCAGTGAACAAAGGTTCAGTGAACGATGGTTCAGTAGACGGCGGCCCGGTGAACGACGACTCAGAGGATGACGACGCTGCGCA
Organism: Frankia sp. CeTa3Moorea; assembly: GCF_978021225.1. Lineage (NCBI taxonomy): Bacteria > Bacillati > Actinomycetota > Actinomycetes > Frankiales > Frankiaceae > Frankia > Frankia sp. CeTa3Moorea. The sequence continues at coordinate 10,971 of NZ_CDXDOR010000062.1, forward strand.
ACACGTCGCCGCGCTGCATCCGGGTGAACGCCTTCTCGACGTCGCCGATCCCGATGGTCTCGGTGACGAAGGCGTCGAGGTCGAGCCGGCCCCGGCGATAGAGGTCGATGAGGATCGGGAAGTCGCGGCTCGGCAGGCTGTCGCCGTACCAGGACGACGACAGGTGACCGCCGCGGCCGAGGACCTCGGCGAGCGGCAGCTCCACGGTCATCGCCGGGTCGGGTACACCCACCAGGACCAGCCGTCCCGCTAGGTCGCGGGCGTCGAAGGCCTGGCGGTAGGTCTCCGGGCGGCCCACCGCCTCAATGACCACATCGGCGCCGAAGCCGTCGGTGAGCGCCCGGATGGCCGCCACCGGATCGCCTGCCGTGGCATTCACGACATCGGTGGCACCGAAGTGTCGGGCCCAGGTGAGCTTTCGGTCGTCGACATCGACCGCGATGATCTTCCGTGCTCCCGCGATCGAGGCGCCGGCGATCGCCGCGTCGCCGACCCCGCCGCAACCGATCACTGCCACCGTCTCACCCCGGGTGACCCTGCCGGTGTTCACGGCGGCACCGAAACCGGCCATCACCCCGCAGCCGATCAGCCCGGCCGCCTCTGGCCGGGCCGCGGGGTCCACCAGCACGCACTGGCCCGCGGCGACCAGGGTCAGCGGCGTGAACGCACCGATGCCCATCGCCGGCGCCAGCGGCGTCCCGTCCGCCAGGGTCATCGAATTTCGCGCGTTGCGGGAGTCGAAGCAATACCAGGCCATGCCGCGCCGACAGGCCCGGCAGGTTCCGCAGGGGGCCCGCCAGGCCAGCACCACGTAGTCACCGGGGGCCAGACCCACCACGCCCTCGCCCACCGATTCGACGGCGCCGGCCGCCTCGTGCCCCAACAGGAACGGATAGTCGTCGTTGATCGCGCCCTCGCGGTAGTGCAGGTCGGTATGGCATACGCCGCAGGCGCGCACCCGTACCCGTGCCTCGCCCGGACCCGGATCTGGAACAACGATCTGCTCCAGCGAGACCGCGGCGCCCTTCTCCCGGGCCACCACCGCTTCCACCGTCTGCGCGCCCATCTCGGATCCCTTCTCCTCGAGTCTCCTCGAGCACCGGTCGGAGAGATGAATCCCTCGTCGAACCGGAGCGGTCACCCCGGTGTCTGACTTTCCTACCTCCGTTGGTGAGGTCCGTCCAACGTGGTCACGCCGCTCATGGTGCGACACGCCGCTTTACGGCCACCCGGCGCCACCGAGAACGGGTCGGTGTCGGTACGCTCCTACCGGTCCGTTTCTGCTCTTTGTAGAAGGAGCAACCCCTCAGTGGTCCGTTTCACCGACACGTCGTCCGTCGCCTCACCGACCCGCCGCTTCTACGGGGAGGTGACGGTCGGTGATCCCCGCCTGTCCGAGGACGGGCGGCTCGAGGCCGGCGGTGAGAGTGTCGATGCGGGGGTGGGCGAGCCCGGGCCCACCGGGCGGCCGCTGCCGTCGTTTCCCGTCCCGCCCCCGCTGGCGTCGCATGGTCCCGCCTGGATCGTCGCGATGTGCAACCAGAAGGGCGGGGTCGGCAAGACCACCAGCACGATCAACCTGGGTGCCGCGCTCGCGGAGTACGGCCGGCGGGTACTCCTCGTCGACTTCGATCCTCAGGGTGCGCTGTCGGTCGGGCTCGGCGTCAACCCGATGCAGTTCGACCTGACGGTGCACGACCTCCTGCTGGGCGGGGACGCCGACGTCCGCGAGGTGATCGTCGAGACCCAGGTCGACGGGCTCGACCTGCTGCCGAGCAACATCGACCTGTCCGCCGCGGAGGTGCTGCTGGTCACCGAGGTCGGCCGCGAGCACAGCCTCGCCCGCGCGCTGGCGCCGATCCTCGACGAGTACGACGTCATCCTCGTCGACTGCCAGCCCTCGCTCGGCCTGCTGACCGTGAACGCGCTGACGGCGGCGGACGCCGTCATCGTCCCGCTGGAATGCGAGTACTTCGCGCTGCGGGGAGTGGCGCTGCTGTTGCAGACCATTGACAAGGTGCGCGAGCGGCTCAACTCACGCCTGGAGCTCGCCGGTATTCTGGCGACCATGTACGACGCCCGCACCCTGCATGCCCGGGAGGTGCTGGCCCGGGTCGTCGAACGGTTCCCGGACGAGGTGTTCCACACTGTGATCAACAGGACGGTTCGGTTCCCGGAGACCACGGTGGCCGGCGAGCCGATCACCACCTACGCCCCGACGTCGGTGGGGGCTGCCGGCTACCGGCGACTCGCCCGGGAACTGATGGTCCGGCACGACACGCCGCCGGCCGTCGGCTGAACCGAGACAACGGGGCGATCGGGGCGAAAAGGTAGCGACGTGCTGTTCCACCTTGCCGAACCCGCGGCGCTTCTCGGGATCCTCCTCGCCTTCCTCATCGGGATCTTCGCCCACGACGCCGCCCAGGTGCTCGTGGCCTGGCTGGTCCGTGACCCGACCCCGATGCGCTCGGGGCGGCTGACGACGGGCCTGAAGGACCGGCTCAGCCCGTTCAGCGGAGTCGCTGTCTTCGTCGTCGGCTACGGCTGGGCCGAGTCGGTGCCCATGAACGACGTGTGGCGGCGGCGCCGGTTCCAGGTGGCCGCCGCCGTCCTGGCCGGACCGCTGGCGTATCTCCTGCTCGCCCTGGCAACCCTGGCGGTGTTCCAGCCGCTCGGCGAGCCGGGGCTGGTGCGGCTCGGTGACCGCGTCACCGAGGTGACGGTGCCGAACAGCTTCGGTGCCGAGCTCGCGTTGTGGATGGCCGTCACGTTCGGGTCGATGTTCATCGTCAGCCTGATCCCGGTCCCCCCGACAGACGCCGGGCGGCTGCTGTTCCTGCTCGGCCCGACCACGGCCGGCTGGCGCAAAGCCCGGTACCAGTTAGCCGAGCGCAACATCGGGTTGGGCATCCTGCTGGCGTTGTTGCTGCTGCCGGTGCTGTTCGTCGGATTCCCCTCGGTCATCGGCCAGCTCATCGGCCCGTTGCTGCGGGGACTCGCCTCGCTGATAGGCCTCAACCTGGGGTGATGATGATCACGCCGACGCCGCCGGGGCGTAGCGTGGCGCCATGACCCGGTCTCGAGCCGCTCCGGCCGCTCCGGCCGACCAGGGCGACCAGGCCGACCAGGCCGACGGGAGGGCCGCCCCGCGTACCGGCGTGCCGACGGGTCGTGGTGGGCGCACGGAGACCTTCGTCGTCGAACTCGACAACTTCACCGGCCCCTTCGACCTACTGCTCTCGCTCATCGCCAAGCATCGCCTCGACGTGACCGAGGTCGCGCTCTCCCAGGTCACCGACGAGTTTGTCGCGCACATCCGGCGGCTGGGGGACCAGTTCGACCTCGGCCAGGCCACCGAGTTCCTGGTGATCGCGGCGACCCTGCTCGACCTGAAGGCGGCCCGGCTGCTGCCGGGTGCCCTGTCCGAGGACGAGTCGGCGGACCTGGCCCTGCTGGAGGCCCGCGACCTGCTTTTCGCCCGGCTACTGCAGTACAAGGCGTACAAGGAGGCTGCGGCGCTCTTCGCCGGCCTTATGGCCCTGGAGGCGCGCCATACCCCCCGGGCGGTACCCCTGGAGCCCCGTTACGCCGCCGCGCTGCCGGAGGTCCAGATTGGCATCGGCCCGACGGAGCTCGCGGCGCTCGCGGCCCGGCTGCGTGAGCCGCCGCTGCCGCCGCTGGTCGCGACCGATCACGTGCACCTGCCCCGGATCAGCGTGCGGGAGCATATGCTCGCCGTCATCGCGATGCTGCGCGAGGTGGGCACCGCGACCTTCGGGATGCTGTGCGTCGGCTGCCGGCAGACCATCGAGGTGGTGGCCCGGTTCCTGGCGCTGCTGGAGCTCTTCCGCGAGGGCCGGATCTCCTTCGACCAGCAGGTCCCGCTCGGTGAGCTGACGGTGCGCTGGATCGCCCTGGATCCGGCGGTCGAGGCCGACGCCCCGCCGATCGGCCACGGGCTGTTCGGATCTGATCGGTACGGTGGGGACGCGGAGGAGGAGTCGCGGGAGGTGGCGTCGTGACTGGGACTGCCGGGACTGCCGGGACTGCCGGGGAGGCCCGGCCGCCGCTGGGTGCGTTGCTTGAGGCGGTCCTCATGGTCGCGGAGAAGCCGGTCGGCGTCGCGGAGCTCGCGACCGGCCTCGGCGCCCCGGCGCTGGAGGTCGAGCGGCTGCTCGCGCAGCTCGCCGAGCAGTATGCCCACGACGGCTGCGGCTTCCGGCTGCGGCACACCGGTGGCGGCTGGCGCTTCTACACTGCGGACGAGTGCGCCCCCTGGGTCGAGCGCTTCGTGCTCGCCGGCCAGTCGGCCCGGCTGTCGCAGGCTGCGCTGGAGACCCTGGCCGTCGTCGCCTACCAGCAGCCGGTGAGCCGGGGGCGGATCTCGGCGGTGCGGGGTGTCTCCGCCGACGGAGTCATCCGCACCCTCACCGCCCGCGGCCTGGTCGAGGAGGTAGGGCACGATCCGGAGACCGGCGCGATCCTCTACGGCACCACCGACTACTTTCTCGAACGGATGGGGCTGCGCGGGCTCGACGAACTGCCGCCGCTCGCCCCCCTGCTGCCCGGTCTCGATGAGATTGATGACATTGTTACGTCATGAGCACCAGGTTCCCGTCATGAGTACCGGTGACCGCCCGGACGAGCCCCAGGACCAGGGCATCCGGCTGCAGAAGGTGCTGGCCGCCGCCGGGGTGGGCTCCCGCCGGCACAGCGAGGAGTTGATCGCTGCCGGTCGGGTCCGGGTGGATGGCACCGTGGTGCGCGAGCAGGGCCGCCGGGTCGATCCCGAAACCGCCCTCATCGAGGTCGACGGTGAGCGGATCGTCACCAGGGCGGGCCTGGTCCACTTGGCGTTGAACAAGCCGCGCGGGGTGCTCTCGGCGATGTCGGACGACCGGGGCCGGCCGACGATCGCGGATCTGCTCATGGAGTTCGGCGGCGGGCTGTTCCACGTTGGCCGGCTCGACGCCGACAGCGAGGGGCTGCTGCTCGTCACCAACGACGGGGAGCTCGCGCACCGGCTCACCCATCCCTCGTTCGCCGTCCCCAAGACCTACCTCGTCGAGGTGTCCGGTCCGCTGCGCCGCGACGTCCTGCGCCAGCTGCGCGCGGAGGTCGAACTCGACGACGGCCCGGTGCGCGCGGACTCGGCGCGCGTCGTCGACAACGCGAACGGACGGGTGATGGTCGAGGTCGTTGTGCACGAAGGGCGCAAGCACGTCGTCCGCCGGATGATGGACGCCGTCGGCCACCCGGTGCATCGGCTGGTGCGCACCCGGTTCGGGGCGGTGTCGCTGGGAACCCTGCGCGCCGGGCGGGCCCGTCACCTCACCCGTCACGAGATCGGCACCCTGTATCACGGCGTCGGTCTCTAGGCTCGAGGCTTTAGGCTCAAGGCCATGGTCGGGTCGGGATGGGATGTCGCATGCCTTCCGCGCCTGCGCCGGGTCGGGGTCGTCGGCACGGGCCTGATCGGGACCAGTATCGGTCTCGCGCTGTCGGCAAGGGGCATCGAGGTCCTGCTCCGCGACGTGGACGAGGCACAGGTTGCGCTTGCCGAGAAGATGGGTGCCGGGCGGCCGTGGGCGGGGGAGCGGGTCGATCATGCGGTCGTCGCCACCCCGCTGCCGAGTGTCGCGGCCCAGGTACGCGCCCTGGCCCGCTCCGGCCTCGCGGACACGATCAGCGACGCCGGCAGCGTCAAGGTCCGACCGTTGGTCGAGGGAGTCCAGCTCGGCTGCGACCTCACGACGTGGTGCCCAGCCCACCCCATCGCCGGCCGGGAACGGCACGGGGCCGTCTCCGCCCGGGCGGACCTGTTCGCCGAGCGGGTCTGGGCGGTCTGTCCCGTCCCGCACACCGGGTCGGCCGCGGTGCACGCCACGGTGGCGCTGGCGTTCGCCTGCGGGGCTACGCCGGTGCGGACCACCCCGCAGCGTCACGACGCGGCGATGGCGTCGGTCTCCCACGTGCCCCAGATCGTCGCGAGCGCGCTCGCGGGGGTGCTCGTCGGGCTGCCGGAACGGGACGTGCCCTTCGTCGGGCAGGGGTTCCGCGACACCACCCGGCTCGCCGACAGCGACGCCGAGCTGTGGTCGGGGATCATCGAGGGTAACCGCGGCCCGATCGCCGAGCGGGTGCGTTCCCTCGGCGCCCAGCTCACCGCGCTCGCCGGCGTCCTCGACACCGGTTCCGGTGACGAGGTCACCGCCGCGGTCTCCCGGCTCATGCGGTGCGGCCAGGCCGGCCGTGCGCTGCTTCCGCGCAAGCCCGGCGCCCCGGCGCAGTCCTGGGGCTGGGTGGGGGTCGTGCTCGATGACCGGCCTGGCCAGCTCGCCGCGCTCGTCGGCTTCATCAGCCAGTGGCAGATCAACATCGAGGATGTCGGGCCCTTCGAGCACAGCCTCGACGCACCCGCCGGCATCGTCGAGCTCGCGGTGGACCCGACGGCCGCGGACGAGCTCGTCGACCGGTTGACGCTCAACGGCTGGACGGCATACCGGCGATCCTGATGCCGTACCGAGTAGCCTGATCCGGGTTGCACATGTCGGCATCCGCGGGGGCGCGATCCGACAACTTTATTATGTGACCGGGACGGAGGAATCGGGTGAAGCCCGACCACGGGTCTGCGCTGTCGGCAGGAAGCATGGTCACCGACAGCCGGGAGGGAACGTCTGCGCCGCTCGGGTCCGAGGGAGATGGTCCCGCGGTCCACGAAGGCGGGGCCGAGGGTCTGATCGTGGCGGTCGACGGTCCCGGAGGGTCGGGGAAGAGCACCGTGGCCCGCGAGATCGCCCGCCGTCTCGGCCTGCGGTACCTCGACACCGGGGCGATGTACCGCGCAGTCACCCAGCTCGCGCTGGAACGGCGGATCGACATCGAGGACCCGGCGGCGGTCGCGGAGCTGGCCGAGCGGGCGGTGATCTCGGTCGGTACGGACCCGGACGAACCCTCGATCGCCATCGACGGTGTCGGGGTGGACGCCCAGATCCGCACCCGCGCGGTGACCAACGCGGTCAGTGCGATCGCGGCGGTGCCGGCGGTGCGGGCGTTGCTCGTCACTCAACAGCGTCAGGTGATCGCCGCCGCGTTGCCGGCCGGCGGCATCGTCGTGGAGGGTCGCGACATCGGCTCGGTCGTGGCGCCGGGCGCCCAGATCAAGGTCTTCCTCACCGCCTCGACCGAGGTCCGTGCGCTGCGTCGCTCCCGCCAGCTCGGGGAGAAGGGCGTTGACGACGTCGCCCGGACCCTCGCCGAACTCGACCGGCGCGACGCGCTCGACAGCAACCGGGCGGCGGACCCGCTGGCTATCCCGCCCGACGCGATGGTTCTGGACTCGACGGCCCGGGCGGTGCCCGAAGTCGTCGACGAGGTGCTTCGGCGTTGCGAGCAGCTGCCGAACCGGATGAGATGACCACGTCGAACCCCCGCGCTGAGGCTCCCCGCGCTGAGGCCGCTCGGCCGGGCGACGGTGCCGGCGAACGTGCCGCGGAGGCGGCCGGGCGGGCCGCCCGGGTCGCGCGTGGACCGGTCCACCGGGGTGCCGCGTCACCGGTCTACAACGACCTCCCGCACCGCGTCCTCAAGCCCGGGGTCCGCTGGTTCCTCAACCGGGTGGTCATGCAGATCAGCCTGGAGGGGCTCGAGAACGTCCCCTTCGACGAACCGTTGATCTTCGCTGGGAACCACAGCAGTTGGCTGGATGGCCCGTTGGTGGTGATCGAGTCCCCGCGGACCGTGCGCTGCCTGAGCAAGATCGAGATGTACCGGGGGGTGCTCGGCCGGGCGCTGCTGTTCAGCGGTCAGATTCCGATCGATCGTGATCGGGCCGACCGGGAGGCCCTGCACACCGCACTGGACGAGCTCTCCCGCGGCGGGGCGATCGGGTTGTTCCCCGAGGGCACCCGGGGCAGCGGGGAGATGGCGGCGGTCCAGCACGGCATCGCCTACCTCGCGGTGCACGGCCGCTGCCGCGTCCTACCGGTGGCCTGCATCAACACCGGTGCCGCCCTGCCCCGGGGGGCGCGCTGGCCGCGCCGGTCGGTGCCGATCCGGGTGGTCTTCGGTGCGCCGTTCGCGGTGGAGGTGCCGGCGAACCCACGTTCGCGCAAGGCGCTGGCCGCCGTCGCGGAGGACATCCGGGTGCGCCTGCTCGACCATCTGGCGACCGTCCGGGCCGGAAAGGCCTGCGGTGAGGCCGGCGGGACCGGCGGGGCTGACCGGGCCGGCTCCGGGTAACCTGAGCAAGATCGCTGCTCGCTCCGGACGGGCGGGTGAGAGCCCCCGGCGATCCGACCACGTTCGAGTGCCCGGCGCCGAGCCCGGGAATCACAGGCGATCCCGTCCCACGATGACAGTTGGCAGTGACAGTGATGAGCGGACAAGACCTATCAACGGACCTCGGCGCGGCCGGGTTCGACCGGTTCGCCGACGGTGGCTTCGGCGATGACGTCGGTGGCCTCGGCGATGACGTCGGTGGCCCCGACGGGTTCGTCGGCGAGCTCGACGGCGAGTTCGCGAGCCCCGGGGCCGGTCAACCGGTGGTGGCCGTCGTGGGGCGACCCAACGTGGGCAAGTCGACGTTGGTCAACCGCGTCCTCGGCCGGCGCGCCGCGGTCGTCGAGGACGTCCCCGGGGTGACCCGTGATCGCATCGCCTACGACGCGGTCTGGAGCGGGCGGCGGTTCACCCTCGTCGACACCGGCGGCTGGGAACCCGACGCGACGGGGCTGGCCGCCCAGGTCTCCGAGCAGGCCCGCGCGGCGCTCGACACCGCCGATGCGGTGCTGTTCATCGTGGACGTCGTCACCGGCGCCACCGACGCCGACGAGGCGGTCGCCCGGGTGCTGCGCCGCTGCGGGCTGCCAGTGATCCTGGTGGCGAACAAGGTCGACGACGTACGATTCGAGGCTGATGCGGCGGCGCTGTGGAGCCTCGGGCTCGGCGAGCCGCACCCGGTCTCGGCCCTGCACGGCCGGGGCAGCGGAGACCTGCTCGACGCCGTGCTCGCCGCGTTGCCCGAGGCGCCGCGCGAGATCCTCACCGAGTCCGACGGCCCCCGGCGGGTCGCGCTGATCGGCCGGCCCAACGTCGGCAAGTCGAGTCTGCTGAACAAGATCGCCGGCAGCCGGCGGTCGTTGGTGCACGACGTCGCCGGCACCACCCGGGACCCGGTCGACGAGCTGGTGACGGTCGGCGGCGAGGAGTGGATGTTCATCGACACCGCCGGGCTGCGCCGTCGCGTCCGGGAGGCCTCCGGCGCCGAGTACTACTCGTCGCTGCGCACCGCCTCGGCCCTGGAAGCCGCCGAGGTCGCCATCGTCCTGCTCGCCGCGGACGAGCCGGTGACCGAGCAGGACCAGCGGGTCATCTCGATGGTCGTCGACGCGGGACGGGCCCTCGTCCTCGCCTTCAACAAGTGGGACTTGGTGGACACCGACCGCCGGCTCACCCTGGAACGGGAGATCGTCCGCGACCTCGGCCGGGTCGCGTGGGCGCCGCGGGTGAACGTCTCGGCCCGTACCGGGCGTGCGACCGACCGGCTCGCCCCCGCGCTGCGCACCGCGCTGGAATCCTGGGGTACCCGGATCCCGACCGGCCGGCTGAACACCTGGCTGGGTGAGGTCGTCGCCGCGACCCCGCCGCCAGCGCGTGGAGGGCGGGTTCCGAAGGTTCTGTTCGCGACCCAGGCCGGAGTGCGCCCGCCGCGGTTCGTGGTGTTCACGACGGGTTTTCTGGAGTCGTCCTACCGCCGGTTCCTGGAACGCCGGCTCCGGGAGGACTTCGGCTTCGCCGGTTCGCCCATCTCGATCTCGGTGCGGGTGCGTGAACGCGGCGACCGCAGGGGCGGCGGCTGACGGTTGGACCGGGTTCCGGCCGCCAGCCGGGCGGGTTTTCCGGACCGGCCGGACGGCCGGGACGGCGTGACGGCGGCTTACGACGAAAAAACCCGTTGAGCAGGCTCACAAGCCTGACCAACGGGTTTTACCACCTCTGTCGGGACGACAGGATTTGAACCTGCGACCCCCAGACCCCCAGAGTGGTGGTTGATCATTAACGGACGCCTTCGTTAGCAGGGTCAGCGGCTCCGGTTCCCCTTACGATACAGCGGCTTTCGGCCGTCAACGACATTGATCAGCAGTGATCGCCATCCGTGATCAACAGTCGTTGTTTGAGCAGTCCCCCCATGGCTCCCCCATGAAAGAGGGCGGTGCGGGACGGCGCTGCGCGTGTCCCGCTGGCCGGCGGCTCCGGGCGTCGACCGCGGGCGCACCTCTCGGTTGATCTATCGATCCCTGGCGACACACTTCCGTTCTGGGCTTCCAGATCTGTCGATATCTAGCGTTAGACTGTCGTAAAGTGTCGATAGGGCGCTGTGAGTCGATAGCGAGGAGGCGCCATGACGACTGACGGTCAGTTGGACCAGACCCCGTGCCAGTACCTGGTGTGGGGTGGCGACAGCGCGATTGACGGGCGGGCGTGATGGGCCGCGGCACCTTCCCGATCGGCCCGGAAGGCGCGACGGCCCGCAAGGGCCAGCTCGCCGTGATGGTCACTCGCAAAACATCGATGGCCGCGTCCGGCCCGGGGTCGTCGTGGACCGATGCGACGCTCATCCGCATTGAGTCCGCGACCCGCGACGGCCGGGAGATCCGGCGGTACAGCGACATCACCCGAGGCGACGACCAGCCCACCCTCGGAGTGCGGTGGGCAACCGGGCTCCAGGCGATCGTCGACGCCTCCCATCTCGACCCGGAGAAGGTCGTCGAGATCGCCCGCGCTCACACCTACCCGGGCCACCCGGATCAGCCGGCCCCTTGGGGGTCACTGGAGGAGGCGCGCGAGGCACTGCGCCCCGCGCGCCGGAAGGTCGATACGTGATGACCGTACGCCTGACCCTCACCCCGGCGGTCGTCGCCGCCGATCCCGACCTCTACATCCCGCACGATGGCCGATACCACAAGCTTGCGTACGCCACAAGCTGCCCGCACGGCTATCGGCTCACCGATTCCTGCCCGGGGTGCGACCACGACGCCGAGGAGGCTGACGAGTGACGCTCAACCTGGACACCCGCATGACCGTTCGGCGCTGGACGCACGCCGGTCACGCCCTGTTTCTCGACCGCGTTCGATTGGCATCCGGCATGGGCGTAGCCGGCTACGAAGTCATCTACCGCCCCGACCCATTCGCCCGCATGCCGCAGTACGTGACGCGGCAAGAGGTTCTGGCGAGCGAACAAGATCGCGACGAGGCCGTCCGGATCGCCGAGAAGGCCGTCGACGAACGTCAGGATCTGACGCCGCCAGATCCTGACGCGACCGAACGGTGGCGCCGGGGGCTTGACCGCGAGGCCGGGATCACAGGCTTCCTTGGCCACGAGGAGCTCGCAGCCCTCGACGTCGTGCCGTTGCGGCTCGATCTGCACCGTCCGCCGCTGCCGGATGACGGGCTCCAGATCGACCGTGACGACGACGGGACCTGGCGGACGTTCCAGATCCGCTACCCGACTTCGACGCTGACCCCCGGCCACGTGACCAACATCGAGGCGTACTGGGCCACGCACGCCCTGCGCGAGGTCGCGCAATGGTCCACCACTATCGACATCCGGATCAAGGACGACCGCCCCGAGGTCTCATACGCCGAGACCGACCGGGCGATTCTTGTCGGAAGCGTTGACGCCGTCGACAAGCGGTTCGCGCAGTGGCGTAGCGGTCCCGAAGGGATGGCCCCCGAGCGGGTCGAGTCCGTGCGGGGCGTGAACGGGCTGGTCATCGCCCGCAAGGGGCGTGACTGGAGCCTCAACGTCGAGGCGAGCGGCTGGAGCCTGACGGGCTACAGCATCCGCTTGATGGCCAAGGCCCGTGCCGCAGCAAAGGTACTCGCCACGATGGCGGACTGGGCAAACCTGCCCCTGTACGCCATCCGGACCTTCCCCCTGTTCCGGCAAGAGATCGACCTCGTGCGCTATGAGGCGATCGACATGCCCGACCTGGCCAAGCGGGTCCAAGACCAGATCAGCCGGGCCCGCGCGAAGGCGGCGGCATGAGCACCGTCGATGGCGCGGCCCCTTGCGGGAAATGTGCCTGCTCGCCGTTCGACCACGAACCAATCGAGGTCGACGACTCAATCCGATTCGCGGGCGCCTGTATGGGCGGGCAATGCGACTGCCCCGAGTACGTGCAGGGCGAGATCCCGCTCGCGTGCTGCACCGGGTGCGGACGCTACGGCATTCCGCACGCCCACAACGGCATCCGGTTCGACGGACTCACTTCCTACGAAGGAGAACGACTCTGCCCCTGGTGCATCAGGGAGTTCGACGAGCGAAAGCGCGAGGAGCGGGCCGGGTTCGGCGCCGGCCTCGATGAAAATCTGATGTTCGAGGACGAACGGCGGATGTGGGACGCGGATGTGGGACTGCGAAGCCAAAGGCGATTGGCGGAATTGGTGGGCACAGAAGAAGCAGATCCGATCCGAGGGGTCTCATGACGGACATTGAGCCGCGATTCCTGGAGCATCGGGAGCGCGATCCATGGCGGGGCTACAAGGCGTACGTCTGCATCGGCGGAGCCGACAGGGACTGTCTCAACGGCGAGACCGAGCGGTACAGCGTCTACGGCGTTCGTGGCGACCAGATCCTCGTCGAACGCGAGTCGACCATTCTCCGCAATGGATCCATACGCGGGTGGAGGTCCTTTGTAGACCGTGACGGTCCCTACTACTGGAGGCCGCGAGAGGATTTCTCCTACGTCGCGGTTCCGCCTTTTGATGATGAAGCCAACGAGCGGCGACTCGCTGAACTTCGCGTCCGTTTCAACTGGCAAGACGTCTGATGACCGACCACTGCGCCGCTCCCTGCGACACCTGCGGCGCGACCGTCTCCGACCACAAGAGGGTCTGGTTCGACGAGCCAGGCTACTGGGCGACCGACCCCCACACCTACGGACTCGTCTACGTCGAACCAAACGCCATCGGCTGCACCCGGTTCACACCCCCAGGAGATCCCTCATGACCGCAGCGGTACATGCCGCCCTGGACGCGGTACGCCGCGTCGCCGATGGACTAGATGCCGGCCGGTACCGGACCAAGGCGGGCCGCCTGGACGTCCACGCCGTCTGGCGCGAGCTGTACCCCACGGGGTTGGAGTTCGGCCCCGAGAGCTCCAAGGCGACCAGGCTGGTGTTCGGCACCTGGTCCCGCATCGCCGACGTGAACAACCTGTCGGGATACGCCCATCGGCACTACCCGAACAATCCAGCGGACCTCGTGACCCATCTGCGTGGGATGGAACTCGTCCTGGATCTACACGCCCGCATCGGGCGTGACCTGCTCGCCGAGGCGCTCGACCGGGCCAAACGTGTCAAGCAGCAGGCCGGGTCCCGCGCGATCAACGCCGGCCTGGCCGCGGACCGCAGGGTGCGGGAGGTGCAGGACGCCCTCGACCGTGTCCTCAGCGAGCTACTCCGCCGGGGTATCGCCACCGACCTCGTCCCCGACTCGTGGCGCTCGTCGCGCCCCGAGCTGGTCGCGGAGGCCGAGATGCGCGCCGGCTGGCCCGAGAACATCGCCCTCGCGGCACGCTGCCGAGAACTGGAGGAGGCGCTGTATCGCGCCCAGTACCGCGAGGGCGAGGCGCACCAGCGCCGAATCGATGCCGATCAGTCCCGCGACCAGTGGATCGCCATCGCGATCGGCCTCGGGTACGAGTGGGGCAGCGGCCGAGGGTCGGGGCTCATGGATGCCGTCTCACCCGAACTGCTCGCCGAGCGGTCCCGGGAGCGCGGCGCCGAGCGCGCGGCGATGGCCGAGCGGGAGGCCCGCAAGGACCCCGAGGAAGAGATCAACACCTGGCGCAGCCGCGCCACCGCGCTCGCCCGCGTCGTCCGACGCCTTCCCCGGCTCCCCGCGCGGCCGTCAAAGCTGTCCAGTGGAGAGATCGGCGGTCTGGCCTGGGCGATAAATCCCCGGCAGACGGACTTCCCCGTCACCCAGGGCGAACCAGTCGCCCTCCCAGCCGCCGTCGTTGGCGAGGTCTGCCGGCGCCACATCGAGAACGTCGCGGATCTGCATGCCTTGCACGCGCGAGTCATCGGCAAGACCTTCGACGCGGACCGCTTTCGCGAGCGCGCGCTCGAATCCTTGGGGGTCGGCGAGAAGCCGGTGGCGACGGACGGTGCGGCATGACTGGCCTCCCGGTCGTACTCGGTGGCCCGTCCGAGCCGGTTGTCACGGTCCGGGCCGACGACGTCCAAAGGAACCGTCCACGCGGACGGCTGGGCCTGGTGGATCCAGGAGGCGGCCCGGTGACGGCTGTCACCGGGCCGATCCGGGACGTACCACGCGAGGTGGAGGGCTGCCGGGTCGCAGGTGCGGTTGTCCTGCGGCATGCCCCCGAGGGGTGTCCGACCTGCGTCGCGATCCTGGACCGCTCGGGCCATGGGGAGACGGGGGAGGAGCAGTATCTGGGCCGCCTGCACCCCTACGTCGTACTGGCCCTGGATGTCCGGACCGGGCAGACCCGCGACCGGGTCACCCGCACCTTTCCGAACGAAGCCGTCGAGGCCGCATGGACGCTCACCTTCACCTACGGCGGCACCGACCAGGCCGCGATGGCGTTCCTGCCGGCCGAGCGGGACCGGCGGGTGACCCGGTGAGCGGAATTATCTGGCCCGACCCTGCCTCGGCTCCGGACCGCGATCCGTGCCCGGGTTGCCCGGCGGGCGAACAGGTCGGCGGCGGCACCTGTTATACCCACCGCGCACGGGACACCATGGGCGCTGGGCCTATTGACGATGACTACGGGACACCGATTCCCAGTACCGGTGTGGACCTCGTCATCGAATGGATCATGGGTAGATCGCCTCGGGGTAGATCCTCATGAGCGCCCCCGCGCGTACCGAGACCGCCCCAAGCGAAGCCGACCGCCTCGGCCGGTGGGGCGACGCCTGGCGCATCCAGCGCCGCATGGCCGGCGGGTGCCGCTACTGCGGCAACGGCGGCCCGGGCGGAGACCACCGGCTCACGACCTGTCGCGCCTGTGGGATGCGGGTATACCTCTACCCGAGCGAGTGCCCGATCTGTTTTGTCGGACTACTGGACGGCGTGGCCTATGCGCTCGGCTCCAGGCCGATCTGCGGGTACGCAAAGTGCGTCCAGGTGGCCGTGGCGAAGGCCCCGCGCGTGCGCTTCGTGCGACCGAAGGAGCTACTGGCCGGCGAGCGCGTAAGCCTGGGGGAGATCATTCGTAGGCGGGCCGAGCGAGCCCGAATGACCGGGCGGTCCGAGCCGAGGATCCCGAGTTACTGGGTGTGGGTGCCGGGGGTGAGCTCGTGAACGCGCCCGGATACACCGAGGCCGGAGTGTCGAACTTCCTGACACCCGAGCACATGGAGCGGCTTGGCCGTGGTGGGGCGGGGCGGTACGTCTACGAGCCGGACCGCGGCGGCCGCATCCCGGCCGAGTTGCGGCGGTGGGCGAAATGACGCTCAAAGAGGGGATCGCGCCTGGCGCCGACCCCGACCTCGGCGACTACGACCTCATCCTGGCGAACTCCAGCGCGGGCAAGGACTCGCAGGCCACGCTGGACGTAGTCGCCCAGGCCGCCCGCGAGGCCGGGGCCACGGACAGGGTGATCGTGGTTCACGCTGACCTTGGCCGCATGGAGTGGCCCGGGACGCGGGAGCTCGCGGCTGAGCACGCCGCCCACTACGGACTGCCGATCCGGATTGTCCGCCGCGAGATCGTCGACGCATCTACGGGCGAGCGGCGACCGCAGGATCTCCTGGAGCAGATCGAGGGAAGGCGCCGGTGGCCGGATGCCGCCCGCCGTTACTGCACCTCCGACCACAAGCGGGCACCGGCCTACCGGCTCATGACCGCGCTGGTTCGCGAGTGCCAGCACTTCGGACGCCCGGTGCGCATCCTGAACGTCTTCGGGTTCCGCGCCGAGGAGTCCCCGGCGCGTGCGAGTAGGAGCCCGTACCGGCACGACTCCCGTGCGTCGAATGGCCGCCGGCATGTCGACGAGTGGCTGCCGATCCACGGCTGGACGACGGCCCAGGTGTGGCGGCGGATCGCGGCGGCCGGCACCCGGCCCACCCCGCGTACGCCGCGGGGATGCCTCGGCTGTCCTGCCGTTTCTGCGTCCTCGCCTCCCGTTCGGCGCTTGTTCGTTCGGCGCAGCTCAACCCCGAACTGGCCCGCGAGTACGCGGAGGTCGAGGCGCGCATCGGCCACACCTTCCGCCGCGACCTGTCCATGGCCGAGATCGTCACCCAAGCCCGGTCGCATCCGGGCCTCAGAAAGGAGCACGCGACATGACGGTGACCACCATCGAGCCCGGCAATGTCGCCGGAGGCGGGGGGCGCACACCCCGGCATCTACCGCCTCGGGTTGATCCTCATGCGCCAGCGAGCCGAGCTGGCGGGCAAGCGCACCCCATGCGAACGGGGGCCACGAGAAAGCAGTACACGACAGAAGGAGACGAGATGACCCAGGAGACCCAGGAAGGCGAGTTCTGGAAGGCGGATGTCGCCTGTAAGACCGCCCATGCCCGGATGTGGGCAACCGGGCAATACCTGGGCGATGACCATCCGACCATGAGGCAGGTGTTCGGGCTCGGCGACGAGTGCCGCACGCGCGTCGCCGAACTGGAGGACCGTTCCCGCGGCATGGAGCGGGTCTTCACCCTCGAAGACCTCGTCGGGATCGTCGAGGCCACCGAGGGGCAGGAGCCCTGCCGCGAGATCGCCGACGCCGCCCGCGCAGCCTCCGCGCTGCGGGTGCTCAACACCGACGTCTACCTGCGGGACGAGGAGGACCTCCAGCCGGGAGTCGAGCTGCGCGAAGTCGGCGTCTACGCCGATGAGGCGGCCTGACCAGCTCATCCATCCGCCATACAACAAAAGAGATCATCCATGGCCGGAGACACGATCATCACCATCATCGGAAACCTGGCGACCGACCCCGAGGTTCGGTTCACCCCGAACGGTGCCGCGGTCGCCAGCTTCACCGTCGCCTCCACCCCCCGCGTGCTGGACCGGCAGACGAACGAGTGGCGCGACGGCGAGGCGCTGTTCCTGCGCTGTTCCATCTGGCGGCAGCCCGCCGAACACGTCGCCGAGTCCCTGTCCAAGGGCGCTCGGGTCATCGTCACCGGCCGGCTCAAGCAGCGCTCGTACGAGACCCGCGAGGGGGAGAAGCGCACCGTCGTCGAGGTCGACGTCGAGGAAATCGGCCCCAGCTTGAAGTTCGCCACGGCGAAGGTCGTCCGCGCCACCCGCGGCACCGCCGCCCCGACCGGCCCGCCTGCCGACGACACGTGGTCGACCCCCGCCGGCCCGGCACCGGCCGAACCGCCGTTCTGACCCGCCCGGTTCGTGGCTGCGGTCGGCCCCCGATGCGTCCAGCCAAACCCGACGGGGCCGGCCCGCCGCCGTCCTCACCATGGCCGCGGTCGCGATCCACCAATGCCCCACCGCCCTCGCCC
>NZ_CDXDOR010000063.1:0-2366 GCF_978021225.1 Frankia sp. CeTa3Moorea
CCCCAAGGTCAGCGGGCCACGCCCGCCCACCCCTGAATGGACGCTCCTCTCCGGTGTCGACACCGATGCCAGCGGCCACCGATGTCCGCTGCGTCGTTACGCACGAGCAAACAGCCTCCCTTTTCCTACGACCTGCCTGACTCGTCCAGATCACCCGGGCATCAGGCTGGCCGCCACCGTCGCCCCGAGCTCCCGGCAGGCCTCGCGGCCCGCGACGTCCACCTCACCGAGGATCGACAGTGGCTCCAGCAGACGCTTCCACCTCAGCCCGGCGGCGATGGTCTCCACTCCGCGGATCGCTCCGATCGTGTCACTGTTGCCGTGGACATAGAGGGCCTACGGATGGCCAACTGTCGCTTCCAAGATCGGATAGTAGACGCCGTCGCAGAACTTGCGGAAACCCGCGTACGTCTACTAATTACGCCACGTGGCCTTCAGGCCGACGAGCAGGACCAACGTATCTGGACCATCACAAAGTCGCGGTTCCGGTGAAATACCTGGACGGCGGGCACTCCTCCTCGACGGTCCGGTGCAACACTCTGATCTGCTCCGGGGACGCCGGGGACGTGACATGGACCTGGTAGGTGATGTGGTGCGGTGCGCGAGGCACGTCCTCGAAGCCCGACCGGCCGGCGCGGGGCTCCATGTGACCCTCGACCTCCACGCTGATCTCGTCGAGGGGGACATCCAACCGGGCGGCGACGATCTCGAACATGTGCGTCAGGCAGCTGGCGAACACGCCGAGGACGAGCTCGGGCGAACTCAGCCCGAGGTTGGCACCGGCATAGTCCGGGGGCGAGTCACTGAGGATCTGGTGGTCCCGGATCCGGATCCGTCGAACCCCGCTGCGCCCGACGGCCTCGGACCGCGCCCGAAGCAGCACCGGGCCCGCGAAGGTGCCCGCCGCGGTCGCGTCCTTACCTACGACCAGCGGTTGTCCGTCTACAACGCCCGCTTCGGCCTGGAAGGCACCTGGAGCGACCGGGTAATCGCCCGCCTCGCGGGCCCGGAGTCGACGGCGGGCCGCCACCGCCTCCGCGAGATCCTGACAAACCTGGGCCTGCCCTCCCACTGACCTTCCCGGACAAGCACGGGCACGCAGGGACGTCCTGACGTCGTACTTCCCGGCCGGCCTCGGGGTCGAAGGAAGAGGGAAACGCGCCCGTGCCTGCTATCGGGTGACGATGACCATCGCGCGGTGTCCGGTGGCGTTCTTGAGTTTGGTGTCGCCGGTGAGCAGGTCGCAGCCGAGCGCTTCGGCGAGCGCGATGTAGGCGGCGTCGTAGGCACCGAGGTTGTGCCGCAGCTCCCACATCCGGGGATGGTAGGGCCAGACCGGATGACGGGTGATCCGCAGGCGCGCGTAGTCAGCCAGCATCTGCTCGCCGCGATGGTCAGTGATCTTCTTGCCCGCGGCAAGCCCGCGGACTGTTGACGCGACCTCGACGTCGAGATGGTGCGGGGCGTGCAGCGTGCGCGGGGTGGATAGGCGCTGCCGGAGCACCTCGTCGCCATCGCGGACGGACAGCACATCAATGACGAGCGAGCAGTCAACCACGTACGTGAGGGTCAACGCCGCCCCTCATCGCGCGCCGCGAGGATGTCATCCATGGTGAGCTCCACCGGTTCCCTGTCGCGAGCGATGCGGGCGATGACCTCCGCGTTGGTCTCCGTGGCCGCATCGGCATCCATCAGGTCCCGCAAGTACCCGGACAGTGACTGGCCGAGCGATCTGGCACGTTCGCGGAGGACCGCGAGCGTCGTCGGATCGACATCGCGCACCTGGATGATGCCCCCGTCGGCAGACTCGCTCATCTGTCCAGGCTACCACGCTTCATGCATCACGCATGAATCCTCGAGTCGCCCTCGCCAGAAGCGTTCGTGGGTGCCTCACACCACCTCCGCCGCTTGCGCGGGACGTCGCCGTCAGCCGGCCATCAGCGACGCGGCGACGGTGGCGCCGAGTTCCCAGCAGGCCTCACGCGCCGCGGCATCCACCTCGCCGACGATCGACAGCGGCTCGCGCAGACGCTTCCACTTCAAGCCCGTGGCGATCGTCTCCACACTCCGGACCGCGCCCGTGGTGTCGGAGCCACCGTGGGCGTACAAGGCGTACGGCCGACCGACAGTTGCTTCGAGGCAGGGGTAATACGCTTGATCACAGAACTTGCACAAAGTCGCATGCGCCGAATGATTACCCTAAGTGTCCACGAGGCTTGCTGTCACGGTGGCAAAGGAAGATCAGGTCGAAGCGGCGACCGCACGTCGACACCTGGCGGCGGGTGTCGCCGTCACGGTCGTCACGCTCACCGTGCTCGGCGTATTCGGACAGGTGCTGGCTGGAGCGTTCCCGATTTAGTAGACAT
>NZ_CDXDOR010000063.1:2848-28873 GCF_978021225.1 Frankia sp. CeTa3Moorea
CGCCATGCGTAACGCGTCGAGGACCAGGCCGGCGCGCAGGTGGTTGTCGACGGCCCAGCCGACGACTTTCCGCGAGAATGCGTCGATCACCGAGGCGACATAGCACCAGCCTTCTCCGGTGCGCACATATGTTATGTCGCCGTGTAAGCATTCACCTGGTTTAGGGATCTTGCTGTAGGTGGCGGTTCGTGGGCGTGGCTGATCGAGGGCACCCTGATCCGCCTGGTCGTCGACCGCCTCCCGGGCGAAAGCCGGGAAACGAGGGGATGATCACGTCGAATGCTTCGGTGGGATCGCCGCCGTACGCGCCGGGGTCGGCCAGCGGATCGATGACCCTGGACCAGTGCCAGAACGTCCAGGGCCAGCCATGGGTGAGGATCAGGGGGGTCGGATCGGGGCCGACTCCGGCCTTGCGCCAGTCGTAGCCGGTGCGCCAGTAGTCGACAAGTTCTTGCAGGTAGGCGCGGTTCACGCCGTAATACCAGTCCTCGTTGCCCGCATCGAGCGGCCAGCGAGTCAACTCCAGGCGCCGCTGGAGGTCGGCGAGCACGTCGTCGGGCACGTGAATCGGCGTCGGCTCCAGTGGGAACGGCCGGGTCTCGGCGGCGTGCGACGGCGTGGTTTCGTGGCTCATTGTCGTCTCGTCATCGTCCTCTTCGCATCGTCGTCTTCCTACCGCCGGTCGACGTATCCGGTGAGCCGGTCGACGTAGCGGGTGAGTCCGGCTCGGCCGGAACGACATCGCCGCGTGGGGATCGGGCGCGCGTGACCCGGGTAGGAGACGGCTATGTGGACATGGCTACGAGGGATGGCGGCGCGCCGCCGGGCCCGTTCCCGTTCCCGATCCGGCTCCGGGTCCGGGTCCGGGTCCGGGTCCGTGGACAGTTCGGCCTGGAACCCGTCCGGCTGGTGGTGGTGTCTCGACCACGGACGCGCGGAGAACCCGCCGGATGCGCCCGGTCATCGGCGCCTGGGTCCCTACGGCAGTGCCTCGGACGCCGAGAACTGGCGGCAGGGGTTGGACAGGCGCAATGAGGACTGGGACGAAGCGGACCGCCGATGGGCCGGGGACCGCTGACGGTGGTGCTGCCGGCACGGTCGTCGGCGGTCTCGTCGGCGGACCCGTACGGCGGTGAAGAGCAGCCGCCTCCGCCCGCGCTACCGCACCTCCGAGGACATCATCTGATTGGCCTGCGCATAGGGTGTCGCCTCGGCGGCGCCTGAGAACGTACCTTCTTCGTAGATTTCCCGGGCCGCGTGCAGCACGGCCGCGAGAGCGATACGCGGCAGGAGGGAGCCGAAACTGATGCGGCGGGCACCGAGCAGGCCCAGTTCGGTCACCGACGGGAACGGGGGCGGGCCGACCAGGACGTTCACCGGGCCTTGGACCCGCTTGCAGAGCTCGCGGATGGAGTCCGGGCCCAGTAGGCCCGGGGCGTAAAGCACATCGGCGCCGGCCGCCGCGTACGCCTGAAGGCGGCGTATCGTATCTTCGAGATCGGGGTGGCCGTAGAGAAAGTTTTCGGCGCGTGCCGTGATGACGAAGGGGAAGGGCAGGCTTCGCGCGGCGGCGACCGCGTGGCCGACTCGTGTGACGGCGTCGTCCAAGGCCAGGATCGGCGCCTGCGGTATTCCGGTGGCGTCCTCGATGGACCCCCCGACGGCTCCAGCCTCGGCGGCCAGCAGAACGGTCTCCTCGACGTCCCTGGGCGTCTGCGCGAAGCAGCTCTCGAGGTCGGCGGAGACCGGTAGCGGGGTTGCGGCGGCGATCGCACGGACGTTGGCAAGAGTCAGCGTGCGGTCGATCAGGTTCGCGCCGTCGGCCACACCGTGGCTGAGGGCCAGCCCGGCACTTGTGGTTCCGATGGCGACAAAGCCGGCTTGCGTTAGCAGGCGCGCGCTTCCGGCGTCCCAGGCATTTGCCATGACAAACGGGCTGTCCTGCTCGTGTAGCTCACGGAATATCACCGCTTTGCGATGTTGCGCGGTCGTGTCGTCGTCCATCACATCAACTTTCCTGGGGCCGGTTGGGGCACCGGCGTGGACAGATGAGTTCTACGCGCTGGTCGACGGCCGGTGAGGCGTCGCGGGTGTCGTCATCTTCGCAGGTGTCGCCTGCGGGTTTCGGTGCAACGCCGACATCAACGCCGCCCAGGATATTGCCGCAGGACGTGCGGTGAACGCACGGGGAGGCATGGCACCGGCCGTGCCGGTGAACCGCGGACCTCACCACCACGCACCCCTTTGGTGGGTGTGTAGGAGTTGGGATGCCCACCTTTCAGGGCGGGGAGGAGGTCAGTCGCCAGCCCAGGACGCCCGCGGTGAGGGACGGTGGTCCTATGACCGACGACGACGATGACTGGGCCCCGCCGCCCGTGCCCCACGGCGACGGAGACCCGATAGCAGCCGCGGGCGAGGCGCTCACCGAAGCGGAGACCGCCCTGCGGGCCTACGCCTGGATCCCGGACGCGGACGAAGTCGACGCTGCCGCCGCCATCCTCCACCAGCTGGATGCCGGGCACCATCGCCCCGATGCCCCGGTCCGGTACCTCGTCCACCGGGCGCTGGACGAGACGTACCCGCAGCTGATCGCCTGGCGGCCCCGACCGCTGTACTTGTACGCGGCGGTGAAAACCGTGCAGCTTCTCGCCGCGGCACCGCCCACCGAGGAGCGTGACGATGCCACCCTCGTCGCCTGGGACCGCCTGACCGTCCTACTCCGCGTCGTGTCCGCCACCGCGGGTGGCAGTACCTAGCACCTGCCCGACACTTTCCCAACACCTGCCCGATACCTGCCCGGCGCCGTCCCACCCGCACCCGGTTGCTGGCGGCTGATCCGGATGTGGCGGCCGCAATCGCCGAGGAAATAAGCTACATCGGCCCCCACCGCGGCGAGTCCGGAGGAGATGGTCGCGTTGCGTTTGGAGAGGTTGGCCCCGAGGTTGGCTCCATGGCCGGCGAGCCGGGCCGTCCGGGACCGGCCGGCGACCGCGTGCCCGGGTTGTCCGGAGCGTCACCGAGCCCCGCGCGCGGGGAGACCCGATATAACGATCATGCTGGTCGGTGGGGTGCCGCTGCCGACAGCCCCGGCCCGGCGAGGACCCCGGTGGAGCGGGCGTTCAGGGCATACCTTGATACCCAGATGAAACAGACGCGAAGCGGAGTATCGGTGACTGACTCGACCATCATCTATACACACACTGACGAGGCTCCGGCCCTGGCGACGTACTCGTTCCTGCCCGTGGTCCAGGCGTACGCCGCGACGGCCGGGGTCAGTGTCGACAGCCGCGACATCTCCCTGGCGGGGCGGATCATCGCCAGTTTCCCCGAGGATCTCGAGGAGGCCCAGCGCGTCGAGGACGCGCTCGCCGAGCTCGGTGAGCTGGCCAGGACGCCCGAGGCGAACATCATCAAGCTGCCGAACATCTCGGCTTCGATTCCGCAGCTGAAGGCGGCGATCGTCGAGCTGCAGCAGCAGGGCTACGCGCTGCCGGACTACCCGGACGACCCGAAGACCGACGAGGAGCGGAAGATCCGCGCCCGTTACGACAAGGTGAAGGGCAGCGCCGTCAACCCGGTGCTGCGCGAGGGCAACTCCGACCGCCGCGCCCCGGCCTCGGTGAAGAACTACGCCCGGACCCACCCGCACCGGATAGGCGCGTGGGCACCCGACTCGAAGACGAACGTCGCCACGATGAGCGCCGACGACTTCCGCTCCACCGAGAAGTCCACGATCATCGCCGCGGCCGGCGCGCTGCGCATCGAGCTCGCGGGTGACGACGGCAGCACCACCGTCCTGCTCCCGTCCCTGCCGGTGCTGGCGGGCGAGGTCGTGGACGCGGCCGTCCTGCGGGTGGCCGCGCTGCGCGAGTTCCTCACCGCGCAGATCGCCCGGGCCAAGGCCGAGGGCGTGCTGTTCTCGGTGCACCTGAAGGCCACGATGATGAAGGTCTCCGACCCGATCGTCTTCGGCCACGTGGTGCGGGCCTTCTTCCCGAAGACGTTCGCCACCCACGGCGCGACGCTCGCTGCGGCCGGCCTGTCCCCGAACGACGGGCTCGGCGGCATCCTCAAGGGCCTGGAATCGCTGCCCGAGGGCGAGGAGATCAAGGCCTCCTTCGCCGCGGAGCTCGCCGAGGGCCCCGCCCTGGCGATGGTCGACTCCGACCGCGGCATCACCAACCTGCACGTGCCCAGCGACGTCATCGTCGACGCCTCCATGCCGGCCATGATCCGTACCTCCGGCCACATGTGGGGCCCGGACGGCCGGGAGGCGGACACCCTGGCGGTCCTGCCCGACTCGAGCTACGCCGGCATCTACCAGGTCGTCATCGACGACTGCCGGGTGCACGGCGCCTACGACCCCGCGACGATGGGCTCGGTGGCCAACGTCGGCCTGATGGCGCAGAAGGCCGAGGAGTACGGCAGCCACGACAAGACCTTCGAGATCCCTACCACGGGCACGGTGCGGATCGTCGACCAGGCCGGCACCGTGGTGCTGGAGCAGGCGGTCGCCGCCGGCGACATCTTCCGCGCCTGCCAGGCCAAGGACGCGCCGATCCGGGACTGGGTGAAGCTCGCCGTCACGCGCGCCCGCGCCACCGGTGACCCGGCGGTGTTCTGGCTCGACGAGAACCGCGCCCACGACGCGAGGCTGATCGAGAAGGTCCGGGCGTACCTGCCCGAGCACGACACCTCCGGGCTGCGGATCGAGATCAAGGCTCCGGTCGACGCGATCGCGTTCTCGCTGGAGCGGATCCGCCGCGGCGAGGACACGATCTCGGTCACCGGCAACGTGCTGCGTGACTATCTGACCGACCTGTTCCCGATCCTGGAGCTCGGCACGAGTGCCAAGATGCTCTCGGTCGTCCCGCTCATGAACGGCGGCGGCCTGTTCGAGACCGGCGCCGGCGGCTCCGCGCCCAAGCACGTCCAGCAGCTGCTCAAGGAGAACTACCTGCGCTGGGACAGCCTGGGCGAGTTCCTGGCGCTCGCGGCCAGCTTCGAGCAGTTCGCGCGGACGACGGGCAACGCGCGTGCCCAGGTGCTCGCCGACACCCTCGACCGCGCGACCGCCACCTTCCTCAACGAGGACAAGTCGCCCAGCCGCCGGCTGGGGGGCCTCGACAACCGCGGCAGCCACTTCTACCTGGCGCTCTACTGGGCGCAGGAGCTGGCCGCGCAGACCGGCGACCCCCGTCTCGCGGAGGCGTTCGCCGGTCTCGCCAAGACGCTCGCCGACCAGGAGAAGGCGATCGTCGACGAACTGATCGCGGTCCAGGGCTCGCCGGCCGACATCGGGGGGTACTACCAGCCCGACCCCGTCAAGGCCGCGGCCGTCATGCGTCCGTCGAAGAGCTTCAACGAGGCCATCGCCAGCCTCGCCGGCCTCGGCTGACGAGACCCGAGCGAGGGTCCCACGCCAACGAGGGGGATCCCACGCGATGACGCGATGACGCGATGAGGGGAAGGGCCCCGGAGCCCGGGGCCGGGGCCGGTCCGCCGCCAGGCCGCGACCGTGTCGTGACTCTGTGTAGTGCAATGGCCTCCACCTGTCGCGGCAGAACTTTGCTCCAGTGATGAACCGACATATGGATTGTTATTCCGTCATTGACATGTCCGTCCCCTGAGGTTCATGGGTGGCGCCTAGCGTCAGCCGGGTGGTTGAGCGATTTTCCGGGCCGGTCGGCGATATTGAGCGGGGTCCCGGGCCGGTCGGTGACGGCGACGCGCTGGAGCTGATCAGATCCCGGTTGCCGGGCCTGTCGCCGGCGGAGCGGCGGGTCGCCGATGCGGTGCTGCCGGCGCCGCTGGAGGTCCTGGACATGTCGGTGACCCAGCTGGCCGAGGTGTCCGGGAGCTCGGTCGGGTCGGTGATCCGGTTCTGTCAGACACTCGGCCTGCGCGGGTTCCAGGACCTGAAGCTGCGCCTGGCGCGGCAGGCGATCCCGGTCGAACGGCAACTGCTCGACGAGATCTCCGCGGACGACGGCTCACCCGAGGTGGTCCGCAAGGTGTTCTCGGGGATGGCCGGCGCGCTGAGCGTCGCGGCCCGCGCGGTGGACGCGGGCGCGCTGGACCGCGTCGTAGACCTGATGATCAACGCGCGGCGGATTCTGTTCGTCGCGGTCGGGACGTCGGCCCCGCTGGCCGCCGACGTCGCCTACCGGCTGACGACGATCGGGCTGCCGGCCGTCTACCCGGCGGATGTGCACGTCCAGCACGTGTCGGCGCGGATGCTGGGCCCGGGGGACGTCTGTTTCGCGATCAGCCACACCGGGTCGACGACCGAGACGTTGGCGTCGATGCGTACCGCCGCGACCACCGGCGCGGCCACGGTGGCGCTGACCAGTTTCGCCAGTTCGCCGCTGACCGAGCTGACCGAGTCGGTGCTGGTCGCGGGCAGCCGGGAGACCGCCTATCGGGTCGAAACCATGACCAGCCGGATCGTGCACCTGGTGGTCCTCGACGCGATCTTCGTTCTGATCGCGTTACGGCACCGGCAATCCCAGGACGCGCTGGCCGCGACCGGCGACGTTATCACCGAGCACCGCATCTGATCATGTCTAGGAGTGTCCGACCATGAACACCACTCTCGCCGCCAACCACCTGCCGCCCACGGCGACGCCGGCCAGCTCCACCTCACCCAGGTGATCTCCGTCTTCCCGGGCGAGGCGACCCAGCCGCTGCACCGGGACGAGCTGGCCTGGGAGGCGGTCTCAAACGGTCAGTGCACCGCAGGTGAATCACGTCACCGTGATACACATCATGCGGCCCACCGACAAGGAGGCCGAGCGCGCGGCGAGGCGCTGACCGAGACGGATCGCGAAGAAATCTCCCGTGGGCACGAAACCCCACGTGCACCGGGGCCGTGGCTTGTCGAGTCCTACTGTTGTTCCGCCGGTGGTCTTCCTGCCTGCCTGGCCGGCCGTCCCGTGCACCGGGAACAACTGTAGCCGTGGTGACAATGATTTCCCACGGGACACCGAACACCCGGCCGCGTCAGCTGAACCGCTACGCCCGAAGGTGGTGTTGGGTAATGTCGGGACGTCTGCCGGCGGGCACCAGCCGACGGTTGACGGTAGCTGTCCCATAGTCCATATACAGCGAGGTCCGCCCACGCGCTCTCGCCCATTCGTCGAGCGGGCCGGAGCGTGAACGGATATTTCCCTGTGCTGCCTGTCTTGTTCTCCTCGGGGGTCCCTCGCCTATGCGCCGCCCAGTCCTGCCCTTGGGTATCGCCGCCGCCCTGCTGGTGGTAGCTGCCGGCACCGGCGGTTGTTCGTCCGGAAAGGCGTCCGCGGGCTCCTGTGACACTCCTGGAGTGACGGCGGATCAGATCAGGCTAGGTGTGCTTTACCCCGACTCGGGGGTGCTCGCGCCCTTCTCTGCCGCGCGAGCCGGCCTCGACGCCCGGATCGGGCTGGCCAACGAGCGTGGCGGGGTACACGGCCGGAAAATCGTGTACGACTGGCGCGAGGAAGTCTGGTCGAAGTACCGGAACATGTTCTCGTCGTTCTACATCACCGGATCCGCTATCGACACGTACGGCAGGCTCGTCCAGTCACGCGGGGGAACCAGGGCCGTTCTGCTCAGGACCGCCCTGTCGGCCGGGATCGCGGACACCGGAAGCAAGATCGTGCAGAGCGTGCAGTCAGTCGGCATCCCGGTCGTCGACGAGGTGAGCTACACGGCGAACGCCGACAGCCCGGCGGCGATCGCCCAACGGATCGTCGCGGCTCGCGCCGACACCCTCCTCACCGTGGTCGACGCCCATGAACTCCCCGCCGTGCTGAACGCGATCCGCGCCGCCGGTGGGAATCCCACGGTGATCCTTGCCGCCAGCGGCTACGATGGCCGACTGCTGCGTGATGCGGGCGCCGCCGTTGCCGGCGTCACGGTCCTGGTTTTCCACAGGCCCTTCGAGGCCGGCGGCCCTCCCATCACGAGCTACATCGACGCGATGCGGCGCTACGCCCCCCAGCGGGAGGACCCGGAGCAGGAGATCACGATGATGGCCTACATCAACACCGACCTGTTCCTGCGCGGTCTGGAGGAGGCCGGGGACTGCCCCACCCGGCAGGGTTTCGTCGACGGACTGCGGTCGGTGACGAACTACGATGCCGGCGGCCTGATCCAGCCGATCGACCTCAGGAACAGTCTGGGCCGGCAGAGCACCTGCCTGGCCTTCGTCCAGGTCAACAATGCCGGTACGGCCTTCGGCGTCGTGGCGGAGAACCTGTGTGGCAAGGAAATCACGCCCGGTCGGGCCGCCTCGTGACCCGGGCCGGCCGGGCCCTGATCTGACGCGTCCCCGCCGCCGGGCGATGCGGGCGAACGCCGCGGCCCGGCCGCCGCCGCGGCGGCGGCGAGCAGGCAGCAGGCACCGGCTCCCGCCAGGGCCATCCAGGGGACCCAGCCACCCGGAGGATTCCACTGCGACGAGCCCAGGAACCAGGCCGGTCCATAGATGCCCACGGCGCTGCGGTGCCAGTCTGTCCACAGGCCGACGGTATGCACCGCGACCACCGCCATGACGGCGACGGCGGGCCCCGCCCGGCGCAGGGCCGCGGGGATGCGCGCGGCCCGCCGGGTCAGGATCTCCCCGGCCGCCAAGGGCACCAGCACCGCGATCGGCAGCAGGTACCGCCCGTAAACCGGGAAGCGCGTCTGCCGCAGGACCAGCACGTCGAGCGCCACCGCCACCGCCACCACGCCGATCAGCACCGCGCCGAGGCGGACCCGCTGCCGCCAGGTTCCCACGACGAACGCCGCGCCGAGCAGGACCAGCAGGCACGCGCCCCATGTCCAGTAGGCGAACGAGGGCATCCGCAGGCTCGCCCAGCCGAACACCCCGACCCACTGCCGTGCCCAGGCGGGCGCGTCGGACGACAGCTGCCGCAGCCCCTGTTCCGCGAGCTCACGGCTTATCCCCGGGTGCGGCTGCACGCGCTTCTCCCAGGCCGCGGTCGCGACGACCCCGGCCACGGCGAGGACGATCCACGGAACCGAGAGCCACCCGACCAGCCGGTGCTGCCGGGTCCCCTCCGCTGGCCGGGTCTCTTCTGCTGGCCGGGGCTGCTCGACTGGCCAGGGCTGCTCGACGGCGGGTACCGCATCGACGGCCCGCGCCCGCGCGCGGGGGGCCGCGAGACCGACGGCGATCACCGGGGTGAGCAGCACCCACAGGGGGCCGGACGGCCGGGACAACGCCACCAGCGCGGCGACGAGGCCGAGGGCGGGCCAGATCCACCTCGGCGGCGCGCCCGGTCGACCGAGCCGCAGCGCCAGGGTGAACAACGCGGTCGCGCCCGCGATCTCCATCCCGTTCGTGCCGAGGACGGAACCCAGGAACAACGCCATCGGCGAGACCGCCAGCAGCACGCCGCCGACCGAGAGCAGTCCGGCGCGGGAATCCCAGGAGGCGACGATGATGATCGCCAACAGTGTCACCACGATGGCAGCCGAGGTCGCCCGCCCGGCGTAGAGCGCGCCGTCCGCCGTGTGCGTGCGGGTCATCACGGCACCCTCGACCGCGTAGAGATAGGGCTCATAGGTGCCCACGTAACTGAGGGCCCGCGTCGCCGGCGGCCGGGAGTGCGGACGGTCGAGGCACGCGACGGACAGCCAGTCGCGGAAGAGGTCGCAGGGGAACCCCGCCGCGCCGGGGTTGAGCCCGGCGGGCAGGGCGAAGACGCGGCTGTTGCGATTGATCCAGTCGATCCGTTCGGTGCGGCCCGGTCCGTTGCCGAACGACGGATGTGCCAGCCGGCCGGGTGTTCCCGTCCATTGCCCGGTGCCCGCGCCGACCGCCTTCACGAAGTGGGCGGGCTCGTCGGGGCCGAACCCCGGCGGGTTGGTGCCGACCCAGGCGGCGACGAGCAGGAGGAACCCCGCGACGAGAAGCCGGGGAGGCAGCCGGGACGCACCCGGGGACCGGCCGGCCGTGCCACGCAGCCGGCCCCGCCGGCCCCGCCGGCCACTTCGGCCCCGCCGGCCACTTCGGCCCAGCCGACCCGGCCAGCCCCGCCGGCCACTCCGGTGAGGCGCGGCACTGCCGGGAGTGTCCGTCGTCGAACGGCACTCCGGTCCACCGGCCATGACTCCCCTGCCGCGCCCCGACGCCCGATGGTTCCCTCACCCCATCGCATCCTGTCGCGCCTATCTAACTCCACTGCATGATTGGCGGATTGGCGGGACCGGGCCGGTCTTCCGCGGGTCGCCACCAGGACCCGCCGGTTGGCCTTCACCGGCACGCCGGCCTACGCTCCCGATCCCCGCCGGGTCGTCCGGGTGGGTGTGACAGCCTGAGTTGGTCCCACTTGGGGGCCTGTCCTGCGTCGTGACCTGCGATGCGTCGGGGCACCCATGATGCGTCGGGCATCTACTATGACCGGATGGTTGCGAGGCCGGAGGACGGCGTGAGCTGTCAGGCGCTGACTCCGGTCTTCGCGCTGCTGGGGAAGCGGTGGAGCGGTCTGATCATCAGTACGCTGATGGCCGGCCCGGCGAGGTTCTCCGAGATAGCGAAGCTGGTGCCGGGGGTGAGCGAGCGGATGCTGTCGGGCCGTCTCACCGAACTCGTCCAGGTCGGCCTCGTGGAGCGTGAGGTTCTCGAGGGGCCGCCGGTGGCGACGCGTTATCGGCTCACCCCGCGGGGCGAGGGGCTGCGGACGGCGCTGCACGAGCTGGAGGTATGGGCGCAGGAGCATCTCGTCGCGCGCGGGGAGCCGCCGTCTCCCAGGACTCCTTGACCGGGGCTTGCTGACCGGGGCTTGCCGGGCTGGTACTTGTCGGGCCGGTGGAGGTGCCCACGGTCCGTCGCGAGCCCGGATGATCTCGGGGCGCGGGCTCGCGACGGCGCGGGACCGGTTGGGGAGCCGGGTTGATCAGGGGGCGATGAACTGCAGGTCGAGCTCGATCTTGACCTTGTCGGAGAGGGCGAGCCTGCCGGCACCGAGCGGCAGGTTGAAGGTGATGCCATAGTCGCCGCGGCGGATCTCCGTCGTCGCGGCGAAGCCGGACCGGACGCGGCCGTCTACGGGGTGAGTGTCGACCCCGTAGAACTCGACCGCCAGGGTGACGGGTCTGGTCACTCCGTTGATCGAAAGATCGCCGGCGAGTTCGTATTCCTCGTCGCTGCCCGTGACGGACGTCGAGGTGAACGTGATGGACGGGTGGGACGCGAGGTCGAAGAAGTCGGCGGAACGCAGGTGCGCGTCCCGGTCGGGCTGGTTGGTGTTGATCGAGGCCAGGTCGATCTCGGCGCCGACGGACACCGACTCCAGGGTGTCGCCGACCGACAGCGTCGCGGAGAACGTGTCGAAGCGCCCGCGGACGTTGGTGACGCCGAGATGGCGGACCTGGAAGTTCACGCCCGAGTGCGCGGGGTCGAGCGTCCAGGTACCGGCGGCCAGGGGCAGCGGAGCGATGTCGGACGGGGATGGCGCGGTCACGGGACCTCCAGGTCGATGATCGACGGATGGGGCGGTGGCCGTTGCGGCTGCAACGGTACCCCTACAAAACATTAGTGGCTAACGAAATACAAGGGGTAGCGGGGTCCTGGACCGCTGCCGGTTCAATGCCGGTGCCGGTCCTCATGGGGGTGTCAGTCATGCCGCGTAGGCGGAGTGAGGCTTTCGAGACAGCGGCCGGGGTGCGCATGGCCGGATCCGCCGGTGGGGGAGCGGTCGGTGGCGGAGTTCTGTGAAAACGGCGCGAAGGCGGTGGCGGAGGAGGCGACGCGGGCCCGGGTGGGCCGGGAGTTCTTCGCCGCGCATCCGCTGGCGGATCTCGCGGGTCGGTCCGGGCGCTGGCTGGGGAGCCGGGGTCGGATCATCGAGCCGATGTTCAAGGCGCCGGGTGCGGACCGGTACGCGCCGATCGGTTGGGACGAGGCATTCGGGATCATCGCGGGGGAGCTGAACGCGCTGGACAGTCCGGATGAGGCGGTGTTCTACACGTCGGGTCGGACGAGTAACGAGGCGGCGTTCGTCTGGCAGCCGTTCGCGCGGATGGTGGGGACGAACAACCTGCCGGACTGTTCGAACATGTGTCACGAGTCGTCGGGGGGCGGCGCTGTCGGCGACGATCGGGATCGCTCCAGCCTGCTCGGGCGGGGCACGACCCTGGCGGATCAGTTCCTGCAGATCCGGGTGAACGGGGACCCGGCGTTGTTCCAGGCGCTGACGGTCAACACCTGCGAGGTGCTGCGGGTCCCGCCGGGACACCTGCTGCTGCAGGCCGTCCGTCCCCACGACCAGTACAACACGACGATCTACGGCATGGACGACCGGTACCGCGGGGTGCGCCGCGGCCGGCGCGTCGTGTTCGTCCACCCGGACGACCTCGACGAGCTTGGTATCGCCGACGGCACCCACGTCGACCTCGTGCGCCCACTCGAAACCCCGGCGCAGGGTGTGTCCCGGCGGCTGGTCTGCTGGTCTGCGTCGTGCGAGACCGGGTTCTTGACGGCGGTTGCCGGGAGGATACGGCGCTCCCAGCCGAACAGGTAGAGCAGGATGGAGACGAAGGTGAACTTGAAAAGTTCGAAACCCTGTGCGGAGTTGATGAGGGAAGCGACCAGGAAGGGTATGAAGAGGGCGGCCGATGCCGGCCGTCCGGCCAGCCGCAGCAGGATCAGGAAGACCGCTGCCAGAAGAGTGCACGCGCCGATCCGACCGACATCGAACAGCCAGGCCAGGTAGAGGGAGTTGGCCGCGTAGTTCCGGCCGTCACCGTATTTCTTGGCGAGATAGACGGAGTTCGAGTTCGGGCCGTAGCCGATGTTCGGATGACCGTTCTGCCGGGCCTCGGCCATGACGATCCGCGCGCTCGTGTAACGGCCGTTGGCGGTGGCGGGTGCCGTGTCATCGCCCAGCGCGCCGAGTCCGGCGACGAGCCGGCCGAACGCGACCGTCAGGCCGTTGTTGCTGGCCAGGTAGCCGGCCGGCGGCGAGGACGATCGTCCGGCGGCCCCGGGCAGCCACCGCTCGAACCCCGTTGAGATAACAGAAGGCCAGGCTGATAGAGGCGGTGAGCAGGACCGTGGGTGATGTGGTCAGCAGACCGGCGAGGACGACGAGTGCCAGGTTTCGCCACGACCTGCGCCGGACCGCCAGCAGGATCAGCACGGAGATGACTGGGGCCCAGGACGAGGGCTCGGCCAGCAGCCCGCGCAGCCGGGGCGTGCCGCCGGAGCCGGGGTCTACCCACACCGGCGCCGGTAGGACGGCGGCGACGGCATAGCCGGCCAGGGCGATCCACACGCAGCCCAGTGACATCCGCCAGAAGACGTGTTCGAGGTGGCGGCGATCGAAGAAGAATGCCGCGAAGACGGCGATCGAGGTGTAGAAGACGCCGAACCGCAGGCTTGCCGCGAGGTATTCGGCCGCGCCGTCCGGGCCCACCGGGGCCACCGGGGCCACCGGGGCCACCGGGGCAAGGGAGTAGAAGCACATGACCGTCGCGATGAAAAGTACGGCCAACAGGCCGCGCAGCGCGTTCAAACACCCAGGTCGCCAGCCGGGCGTCCGGCCCGATCAACTCGTTCTGCTGGGTCTGCTCCGCGGTTTTCGGGGCGGTGTCCCACATCCCGGGGGAGCCGGCGGAGGTCGGATCGGGGGCAATCGTGACCGATCTCATCGCCGGCACCGTGGATTTCCCCCAAGGGGCATAGACGCCGTGATTTTCCCGAAGCCCATATGGAGCATGGTAACAGCCACCGGAGCGCTTTCTCCCGGCATCCCTCGGCGGTGGGGGGCGGGTGTCGCCGCGGCGACCCTTTCCGGGGATCGACTGCCTATAACCGGTCCTTCGCGGGCGACGCACGCGTTCAGGGCCGGCGGCCCGTGCCGGAAATCACCTTCGCCGGCGCATCCGTCTTTTTGGTGTGATCACACTACGACTGTCGGTGTCGGGAGCGTGCTCCCGGTGCCGACGGTGCTGCCCATCAAGCGATGGATATCTGACCAGGCCACCTACATTGGCCCTCCGGGCAGGGCGTGATGGCAGCCAGCAGGTGGCGGTCACCCGACGGGCGGGCAGAGGGCGCGATGAAGACACCTGAGCGGCTGTTCGATCTCCCCGGCACGGTTGCCATCATCACCGGCGGAAGCCGGTAGGCCGTTCGAAGCCCGTGTGCGGTGGTTTTCCCCGCCCGGGTCGACCTGCTGACCGCATTCATCCTGGACAGGCCCACTTTTAGGATCACCGGCGTGGCGACAGGCCCACTTCTAGCGTCACCGGCATCGCAATGCACACGCGGGAAGGAAGTCACATGCAGGAAAGAGGCCACGTGCAGGAAAGAAGTCATGTGCCACTGGGGCGTCATATGCGGGAAATTGGTCACGTGCGGGAAGGAGGTCACATGCGGGAAATGGGTCACGAGCAGGAAACGGGTCATGTCCAGGAAGGAGGCCACGCGCCGCAGAGACGTCACGTGCGGCTGGTACGTCACGGGCGGCAGGACATCGTGAGGAGGGGACGGCGTTCCCGGCGGCGCCGGACCGTCATGGGGCTCGTCCTCGCCGCGACGACCGCGGTGACGGCCACCGCGACGACCACCGCCCTCATCGACCCCGCCGCGGCCACCGGGCCAACCACGGCTTGGCGTCACACATCCTCTTACCGCGGGGATGTGGTCTCCGTCAAACGGCTACGGGTCCTGTCGGCGGAGTATGTGCGGGCGGTCCTGGCCGGTACCGGGTTCGACGCCGATCCGGAGGTGATCCGGTCGGGGGTGCGGACCTACCGGGTCGTGTACTACACGATCGACCCCCGTGGACGTCGGACGACCGCCAGCGGCCTGGTGGCGCTGCCGCGCACCGAGGACCGCTGGCTACGGGTTGTCTCCTACGCCCACGGCACCGAGATCAACCGCACGGACGCCCCGTCGACCGCGACCGATCTGGAGGCCAACTCCTGGGGGCAGGCCCCGGCCCTCACCTACGCCGCCGCCGGGTTCGCGGCGGTCGCCCCCGACTACCTGGGCTACGGCGTCGGGCCGGGTGACCATCCGTGGTTGGACGTCCCCTCGGAGACCAGCGCGTCGCTGGACCTGCTCCGCGCGGCGCGCACTGTCGCCGAGCGTGAAGGCCGGAAGTTCAAACGGGATGTGCTGGTCACCGGGTTCTCCCAGGGCGCTTCGGCGGCGACGGGACTGGGGAAGGCGCTGCGGGCCGGCGCCGACCCGTCGTTCCGGCTCGGTGCCCTCGCGCCCGTCAGCGGAGCCTATGACCTGCGCTCCGTGGAGCTGCCGGCGTGGCTGAACGGGCAGGTCGCATGGCCCTTCGGCGTCGGCTACACCGCCTTCTTCCTCGTCTCCTGGAACCGCCTGC
Organism: Frankia sp. CeTa3Moorea; assembly: GCF_978021225.1. Classification (NCBI taxonomy): domain Bacteria; kingdom Bacillati; phylum Actinomycetota; class Actinomycetes; order Frankiales; family Frankiaceae; genus Frankia; species Frankia sp. CeTa3Moorea. The sequence goes on from NZ_CDXDOR010000063.1 coordinate 18,187, forward strand.
ACCACCTGTACCGCTCGCCGGCGGAGGTGTTCCAGGACCCGAAGGTCGCGACGCTCTTCGACGGCAAGCACACCGGGGAGCAGATCCTCGCCGGCCTGCCGGCGACCACCGACAAGCTGCTCACCCCACACGGCTTCGACCTGCTCCGCAACCCCCAGGGCCGGCTGGCCGTGGCGCTGTGGGCGGCGGACAAGACCTGTTCGAACTGGAACCCGAGGGTGCCGGTCCGGCTCTACGTCGGCGGCGCCGACCATCAGGTTCCGCGGGCCAACAGCGAGCACTGCCGGGCCGCGTTCCTGGCAAGGGGCGCCGACGCCCCGATCATCAACCTGGGACCCAACGTCGGTCATCTCGACTCCAACAAGGCCGGTACGGCCGCGGTCGTCCGCTGGTTCCGGCAACAGGTGCAGCAGTAACAGCGAGCTGACGGACCAGGACGATCCATGGTCCCCGGCCATCGCCGGTCCCATCGCCGGCGATGGCCGGTCAACCGGCCAGCGAAATCGGACGTCGGCGGGCGGCACTCGTGGGTGGGACGGAGGGACCTCCCGGCTCATCGGCTTCAGCGTTCGTCGTCGGGGCTGTTCGTCGTCGGCGCTGTTCATCGTCAGCTGCGGTCAGGTATCTCGGTGCCTCCGGGGAGTGCAGACAAGATAATCAACGGTGTTGACGACGTTCCGGCCGCCATTTTTGATCATGGCTAGATTCGGAAAGGCCACACCGGGGGCCCGATGGTTTCGGTGCGGACGGGGAAATTGGGGCTGGGCATGTTGACCTCGAGGCCGAGCCTCTTGTTGATTTTGAGAGCGCGATTCGCGTAAAAAGCGAGGATTCGCGGGGCCACCGACGCCACCGTGGCGGTGGCCGGCTCGGGTATGACGGCCGAAACTATCGCGGCTATGTCGACGCCGTTAGCGACCATCTCGGTCTCCTCTCTGGTGAAGAAGATCTTCCAACCCTTGTGGACGCTGGTGGCGGATGCCATTGATGCTCCGTTTATGTCTGACATCAGGTCCCGACAGGCGACAGGCTTGCACCAGCGCGACGGAGACTCGACGGTAGTTCGCTGATGGCGCAATAAGCACTTACTTGCGGTAATGGCACCAACTGGGCGTTTCCGCGGGCAGGATGCGGCCGACCGGGCGGGTGGCCAGCCGTCGGACGACGACGGTGCGGTGGGCGCTCTACACATCCCTGAAGCCCATAGGTGGCCCATGACCGGCGTTGACCGTCTGAACGATCTTCCTGTCCGGGGGGATGCCAGCCCCGCTCAAAGGAGGAAAGAAGGAAAGGAAAAAGGCGGGAAGGGGGAAATAGCCAGATAAAGGAAGAAATGATCGGGCAGCGGGAAGCGGAAAAACCAGGCGCACGCAGCCCGCCGTCCAAGGGCGGCTCAGGAGTGGTTCAAGGGCGGTTCAAGGGCGGGCCAGGCGCGGATCAGGCACCGTGGCGTCGCTCCCTGGCGGCGAAGCTGCGCAGGGCGCGCAGGAAGTCGATCTCACGGAACGCCGGCCAGTACGCCTCGCAGAAATACAGCTCCGAGTAGGCGCTCTGCCAGAGCAGGAAGTTGGACAGCCGCTGTTCCCCGCTGGTGCGGATCACCAGATCGGGGTCGGGCTGGCCGGCGGTGTAGAGGTGCTGGGCGATGTCGTCCACGGTCAGCGTCGACGCGACGTCGGCCAGCGAGTCCCCCGCCTCGGCCCGCTCGTACAGCAGTTCGCGCAGGGCCTCGATGACCTCCTGGCGACCTCCGTACCCGACGGCGAGGGTGACGTGGGCGCCGGTCGTGACGCCGCGGGTCGTCTCCACGGCATCCTTGAGGACACGGGCCGTGCTGTCCGGCAGCGTGTCCAGCATGCCCGCGAGATGGACCTGCCAGCGGGCGTCCGGCCGCCCGAGCCGGTCGGCCACCACCTGCTCGATCACCTGCATGAGGAAGGCGACCTCGGCGTCCCCGCGCTGCTGCAGGTTCTCCGTCGAGCAGACGAACACGGTGACGTGTTTGATCCCGACAAGCTCGCACCAGGACAGGACGTCCTCGGCGTGCTCGGCGCCGTACTTGTGGCCGAGGCTCGGATTCGCCATGCCCATCTCGCGGGCCCAGCGGCGGTTGCCGTCCATGACCAGCCCGACGTGCGCAGGCAGTGGACCCGCCATGACCTGCCGACGCAGGCGACGGGTGTAGAGCGCGTAGAGGGGGCCGGCCGTCAGCTGCACCTTCGATTACACCTTCGATTGTGGGGCGCCCGGCGATCGCGGGGCACCCGGGGGAGGAGGAGTTCGGGGAGAGCCCATGGTCGGAATGGGCCTGTGGTTGATCTGTCGTGGGTGTCGTGGGTGTCGTGGGTGGGGGAGTGGTACGTCGGGATACCAGTGTGCCCCCTCCCGAGGAAGGGCTTCCGCGGGGGCTCGGGCCGACGTCGCGATCGGGCGGTCCGCCGGTCACAGGACCGCCACCGGCCCACCCACCCCGTGCAGGTCCAGCGCCGGAACCACCAGCCAGTTCTCGTAGCCCCCCGCCCGGGCGTGCCGGTTCGCCTCGGCTGGTGTCACGAAGAACCCGACGACACCTTCCACCGCCCGATCCGGCCCGATGAGGACCGCCAACGCCCAGAGCGGGCCGGATCGCTGCGGATTCGCGGCCGGAATGTGCGACCACACGTCCGACCAGCTCGACTGGTCAGTCGAGGACTCCATCATGCACCCCTCTTCACGCACCCCTCTTCACGTAGCTCGTCCGGAGCCGCCCACGGCGGCCATGGCGGACGAAGGTCGACCGGTGAAAACCGTTGATATCACTATCGGTGCCGCTCCTGCGTCTTACGGTGACATTCGGTAAGTTTCTGTCCATACTCTCGCCACGGCGCTCCAGATGAGCATCTTGGCGCCTCGGGCCCCTCTTCCGTGCCTATTTCAACACGAGCGCCGGCTGAGACATGACACACGGACCACCGTTCGGCGATGCTTTGATGATTTGAGTTCTTCGGACCCGTTCCAGGCCTTCGCGGTCGGCGGCCCAGCGAGGGAGTTCGCGCAGGTTGCCCGCCATGGCCCTTGGCCTCTCGCCGGGCACCGCGGGGTTCAAACGTCTGCACGTGCATCCGGCTCTTACGATGGGACCGGACCCGATTCTTCTAGAGTATGCACGCGCAGGTGTACGCGCGTGCGCATGCGCGTACACACGTCACACATCATCACCGCGCCACCATTTCCCGTGATCTGGGTGCAACAACCCATCACCCGGGAGAGAATGGTCAGCCCCTGGTGGCCTGTTGTTGCGCGTTCGCGTAGACAAGCTGAAGTAGGTCGGAGCCGGTGACCACCGTGAAGACGGATGCGGCGAGCCGCGTCGGCCGAGGCACGACGACCAGGCCGAAGACGAAGCCGGTGGCCACCCACTGCGCGGTGCAGAACGGGCAGGTGAGTAGCTCACCCACGCTGTGCCGGCCCGGGGGGTGCTCGCGGACCTCCTCGGCGAGTTCCGCCGGTCCCGCGGTGCCACGGAAGCGGGTGAAGGGGGCGCGCAGCGGGCTTGTCACCGGGTCCTTGGCGAGAATGCGGCTCAGCTTGTGCGTGGCGATCGTGACGAGAATCAGGTCGGGGACCGCGAACCGCTCGGGCAGGACCGCACCGGACACCCGGCCGATCAGCCCGAGAGCCGCGCACAACCCGCTATACGCCGACAGGGTGGCGAGATAGCCGCGCAGCGGGCGGGGCTCGTCGCCCGCGTACTCGCTCTGTTCCTGGCGCGCCGTGTTGGTCAGGCGGGCCAGCACACCGGTTTTCGGGGTATGCGTCATGTCGGATGCCTGCCCACCGTCTCCGACGGTAACCAGGCGGAGCACGCCCCGCGACACGCCCCGCCGGCCGCCGCCAGCGGCGGGCCCGGCGGAGGCCACCGGGTGCCACCGCCCGGGTCCGCGCGGCAGGAGGAACGGTCATGCTCTCGTCGGCCGGCCCGGACGAGTTTGCCGCAGCTTTCGGGGTTGCCGCAGCTTTCGGGGTCGTCGACCGGGTCTCGTTCAGGACTCCGGTGCCGCGTCCCCGTGGCCGTTCGCGCTGGCACGCCGAGTGGTCGTGTTGAACATGCGGGTGAGGTACTCGGTGCGCAGGACGCCGCGGCCGTCGGCTCCGATATAGCCGACGTCACGGGTGAGATAGCCCTCGGGGTAGGTGTAGCCGGCGGCGGTGACCTCGCCGTTGCGGGTCCACCAGGCTTTGCGCTGGGTGTGGCAGCGGTCGCAGGCGTGGATGACGTGGTAGGCGCGGGCCTCACGGTCCCAGGTGGCGCTGTGGGGCTGCCAGCGATGTCCCATGGTGCGGCATTCCACGAAGCTCACAGGCAGCTCGTGCGCCCAGGACTCGATGCTGCGACGGGGGGACTGCTCGGCCATCAGGGTGTTGGCCCCTTTCCGGGGAGACGGTGCGCGGGACGGGAACGACGAACGTAACGGTGGGAGAACGCCGACGGTCTCCTGGAGTGATCCTGCCATCCGGACCTGGTGTGGGTCTCTTCGGTGGGCATGCTGGCGCGCCCCCTGTGACCAGGGTGGATCGGCAACGGACGGCCCACTGTAGTGGGTACGGAGGCAGCGTTGTCGTGCACGCGATTCACGAGGCCGCCTGCTTCACTGCAACCATCGACACTTTCGGTGAACGGCCTGCCGTCGTGCGGTGCGCGGGACTGGGCCTTGAGGCCGAGGTGGATGTGCACGGCTTCCAGCACGCTCACCCGGCCATGGCCGCCGATGGCGAGCACGACAGGCCAATGATCATATTCTTGCCTGTGGGTGCCCCCGCGGTAGTGGCATGCAATCGTGGAAGAGTGCAGGCACATCGGCCCATGGGCGGTCACGGGGGCGCGAGCCGGACCGCGGTGCTGGTGTGCCAGGGGCGGGCCGTTGCGCACGGGCGCATCGCCATCGACCGGTTCGACGATCCGACAGCAATGATGTTCCTGCGCGCCGACGAACGGGGCGTTGTCGAGTGGGTGCGCGGCGGTGTCCCGCCGCGGGGGTGGGGGGCGCGGCTCGAGTTCGAGATGGTGCGGGCCTGCGGTGAGGTGATGGTGCCGCGTACCGTCGCCATCGACGAGGCCCTCCGGGAGGCCGTCGGCGATCGGGGGGTGCGGCGGGCGGAGCAACTGGTGGTTCTCGGCGCGGGCCTGGACGGGCGGCCCTGGCGGATGCCGGAGCTCGCCGCCGTCGCCGTATTCGAGGTCGATCATCCGGTGTCCCAGCGGGACAAGCTCGACCGGCTCGGAGACGCGGATCGGCCCGGGGAGGCGGGGCCGCCGGGAACGGCACCGCGTTCCGGAACGACACCGCGCTTTGTGCCGGTGGACTTCAGCCGCGACGACCTCGATGCGGCCCTGACGTCGGTAGGGCATCGGCCGACGGTGCCGACGGTCTGGATCTGGGAGGGTGTCGTGCCCTACCTCACCCGGGGCCAAGTCGCCGCCACGACCCGGGTCGTCGCGGGGCGCTCGACCCCGGGAAGCCGCCTGATCGTTCACTACCACACGCCGACGCTCTCGGCGCTTCTCGGCCGGCTGGCGGCACGGGTGCTAACCATCGTGTCACGGCGCCCCGATCCCCTGGCCCGCGAACCCAACCGCTCGGCATGGACCCCCGCCGCGATGCGTCGGATGCTTGCCGCCCACGGCTTCACCGTCCGCCGCGACGACGACCTGCTCACGCTCGCCCGGTGGCTGGCGGTGCCGGTCCGGCACCGCCAGTCGCTGCGCAACGGCCACGTCGTCGTGGCCGACCTCCTCGTGGCCGACCCCGGCATGGTCTGACCCGGCATGGTCTGACCCGACACGGTCTGGCGCCACCTCGCGCGCTCCGCTCACCCGGACCGATCCGCCCGTCACCCTGATCCGCCCGTCACCCTGATCCGCCCGTCACCCGATCTACTTACAGTACGTAGTTCCCTCGTGGGTTTCGGTTGGGGTTGACCGGGGATGATGCCCATGGCACCCGTGCGGGAAACCCGACGAGACCGCACTCGGCGATCGTGGCGACCGACCGGCAAGACACTGCGGACCGTACACCGGTCGGTCGTCTCCGCGGCCGGTCACCTGCCGTCCCGGGGTACCGGGCGCCCGGTGGGCAAGGGGAGCATCCAGGCGCTGATCGGACCGGAGGAGGCAGATCACCGGGGCACGTCACCGGAGGAGGTGGGGAGGGGTCGGGTCAGAGCCGGTTGCGTAGCAGCTGCTTGCCCTCCTCGGCGCCCTTGCGGCTCTCGTTTTGCGCCCGGCGGAACAGGCTCGCCAGTTCTTGGTCGCCGTCGCGCTCGGCGTCGCCGATGTAGGTCTCCAGCCGCAGCGCGTTGCTCAGGCACCTCTCCGTGAACCACAGCAGGTCGTACTGGGCGTCCTTCGTGCCGGTGACGTTCCCGGTCTCGGCTGTCGTGGTCATTTGATCGGCTCCCTTCATCGGGGTCTGCGGATACGGATCCTTCGGAGTACCAGTTCCCGCACGGGCCGCTCTTACCCGTCTGTCCGTCCGTGCCCCTCTGTCCGTCTGTGCCCGTCTGTCCGTCCGTGCCGCCGGAGAAACCGAACGGCGGCATCGAGGCGACAGTCTGGACCGACAGCCCGGACCGCGGAGAAGGGCGAAACCCACGAGGTCCGGGCCGCGCTGATTCAGCTGGCCGGGTCGGCGGATCGGCGTCCGGGCAGGTACCAGACCGCGAGGCCGATCAGGACGGCGACCGCGGCGATGACCGCGCCGCCCAGGAAGGCGCGCGCGGCGCCCGTGGCGACGCCGTCCGCGCCGGTGAACAGGGTCAGCAGGACGGCGAGGCCGAGGGACCCGCCGACCGACAACGCGGACTGGAGCACGGCGGAGGTGACACCGACATCCTCGGGAGCGGTCTGCGACAGGACGATGAGGTTGAGCGGCACCACGGCCGCCCCGGCGCCCGCGCCCAGCAGGATGATCGGGGCGAGGACATCGACGGCGTAGCGGCTGCCGGCGTCGAGCAGGCTGAGCCAGAGCATCGCCAGGATGATCACGGTGAAGCCGATGAGGGCCAGCGCCCGCGGGTTCAGGTGGGCGAGGATCCTGGGCACGGATCGGGCGGTCAGCAGCAGGGACACGCCGAACGGCAGGAACGCGAGCCCCGTGACGAGCGGCTCCAGGTCGAGGACCCGCTGGAGGAACTGGGTCAGGAAGAATAGGAAGCTCGTCAGCACGAACGCCATCAGCAGCAGGTCGACGAACGCGCCCGCCCGGCCCCGGTGGGTGAGCACCCGCAGGGGGAGCAGGGGCGACGCCGCCCGCGACTCCCGCAGCGTGAAGCCCGCCAGGACCACCACACCGCCCGCCAGACCCGCGACGGCTCCCGGGTCCGTCCAGCCCGAGTCGGCGGCCCGCACGAAGCCGAACACCAGGGCCGTCATGCCGAGCACCGACAGGACCGCCCCCGCGAGGTCCAGGGCCGGCCGATTGGCCGCCCGAGGAGCGGGGGGCACCACCCGGGCGGCGAGCACCGCGACGGCGAGGCCGATCGGAGCGTTGATCAGCAGCGTCCCCCGCCAGTTCGTGAGGTCGGTGAGGATCCCCCCGAGCACCATGCCGGCGGACGCCGCGAGCCCCGTCACCGTCGAGTAGACGGCGAACGCCCGTTGCTGGCGCACCCCGGTGAAGGTCGTCGCGAGCAGCGCGAGCCCCGCGGGGCCAGCCAGCGCCGCCCCGCCGCCCTGCAGGACACGGCCGGTGAGCAGCAGGCCCACGCCCGGTGCGAGTCCCGCGAGCAGGGACGCGGCGGCGAGCCGGCGGACAGGCCCAGATCCGTCTGAAGATCGGGTAGCGTGACGGTGACGATCGTGCCGTCGAGCTGAAGCATGAACTCGGCGCCGACGATCGCCGCGAGGACGAGGCCGAGCACTCCCGGGGTGTTCTGCTCCAGTGCTGGCTGTTGATCCTGGAATGCCAGCTCAGCGATGAGGGCTGGGCGTTGCAGCGGTTGCTGTACGCCGAGGCCCCCCACATGCCCGACCTGTACGACGAGGTGGTGTCGCTCGGGGGGCAGCCGGTCGTGAACGCCTTGGCCGGATGGCTCGCGCGGCTGGCGAACCGCGGGCATCTCGACGTCGATGATCCCGAGAGCGCCGCGAGCCAGTTCATGTCGCTCGTTGCCGGAGACCTCCCGGCGTTGTCGGCGTTGGGCACCCGGCCCATCCGCCCGGTCGACCTCGACGACGCCGTACGCATGGGCGTGCGGACCTTCCTGCGGGCCTTTGCGACCCGCCGGCACGCGCGGCCCGCCCGCTCGCGTCCGCCGCTCGCGGCGAGCCACCCGCCGTCCGGTCCTCTCCCTGTCGACTAACTGGCGGGGCTGTCTGGGTTATCTGGGCTGTCTGGGCCGGTGGGGTCGGCTGCGACGTCCTGCTTCGTGAAACGTGAAATGGTTGGGGGGATCGGCAGACCGAGGGACTCACGGAAGGTTCCGCCGGTGTACTCGCGCTGGGTCAGCCCGCGTTCCTGCAGGATCGGGACCACCAGCTCGACGAAGGCCTCCAGACCCAATGCCGCTGAATTAAGCGACACGCGGGAGCGTTACGGTTGGTGGCCCGACGTGACGGGTGGTGATGTGGGTATCGCGTTTAACGAGATAGCTGTTGTGGCGGGCTCGTTTGATGACTCGGGGGCAGGTGCGGTGGCGGATCGGGTTCTTCCGGCGGCGGAGGTCGCGGTGGACGCGGGTGAGGGTTTTCTCGTGGTCGTCAGGGGGAAAAATCCGCCGGCCCGGTGATCTGGCGGCGGATGACGCGGAGGGCGCGGGTGAAGGAGAGCCGATCAGGGTCTATATCGACTTCTTCGGCCGCGTCGGCCATGACTTTTCGGATGGCGTGGTGGGTGAGGAGCATGGCCCAAACTTCCTGGCGGACCATTTCTGGGGTTTTCGAGCGGAGGACACGTCCGTTCCCACGCTGGCTAGTCTTGAGTCCCCCGATGCTGATTTCCTCCTGCCAGCGCTCGCTGTAGGCGGCGGCGAGCAGCGGTGCGGGAGTGTCGGTGGGGTCAAGCACAGTGGTGATCAGACAGATGATTTCTTTTACGTCGCCGTCGCCGCGGTCCGGGATTTCGTACTCCACGACGCGGACGGTCATCGCCTCGTCAGGGTCAAGGTCCGCGCCGCGCCGGGCATTCTCCACGAGGGTGCGTCGCCGGCTGGCGGACGGCCCGCCGGCGAGGACGACGGAGCGGTAGGAGCCGTCGGGAAAGCTTTCCAGCACAGGAAGGGTGAGATTCGCCTTGACACGCCACATGAGGTCGGCGCCGGTCTCCGTGGCGGCACGCCACAGCTCATAGCCGTAGAAATTACGGTCGGCTATGACAAGCATGCCGGGTTCCAGCCGGCTTAGTAGTTGCATTGAAATAACTTGATTATTGAGCCTTTTCAGTGCGCCCAGCAGACTGGAGGTGACGCCGTGTAGACGGCTGATCTACCTGTCGTAAGCTCGTCGTCGCTTGCCGGTGGAAGTCCGGTCCGGGTAGCTGCCAGGAGGCCCGGTAGCAGGCTGGCGGCTTCGTCTGGAAACGGGCGGGGTCGAAGCCCAGCGTCAAAGGCCCTGCGAGGGGGAGCGACAGTGCGGTCCGCAGCATAAAGCGAAGCCTGCGGCGTCGTTACTCAGCCCGTTCTTTGAGCGGGACAAGGGAGTGCCGAGCCCTTCGGAATCGGGGCGAAGGCCATGGAAGCGGCGAAGATCATGGAATTGCAGCCGTGAGGAACTCCTCGGCGTATGGGGCGCGGAACGTACTGATAGTGGCGGCGGGAACTGGGGAGGCCCTCCCCGGCCTGGCAGGCTGCGGAAATCTGCCGGAGAGCCGTGCCCTATAACCGGTGATCCCGGGAAGTGGGTGGCGGGCCGGGTGGGCGTCGGAGGCGGCCATATTACCGATCGAGCCGACCGGACAGCATAACCGGCGGTGAGGGGAAGGGCCGCTGCTTCGTCGATGCGTGCGGTTGGAAAGGAGGGGCCCGGTGAGTGCCATGGTTGCTAGTCCCGCCGCTGGTGGATCCCGTGGGGATTCGGTCCGTGCCTTGCAGCACACGCTTTACCGGACGGCCAAGGCCGATCCCGGACGGAGGTTCCATGCGCTCTCGGACAAGGTCCACCGTAGGGACGTCCTGGAGCGTGCGTGGGTTCAGGTGCGCGCCAACAAGGGGGCATCTGGCGTCGACCACATCACGGTGGCCCAGGTCGAGGAGTACGGGGTTTCCCTGCTCCTGGATGATTTGGCCGCCGAGCTGCGGGAAGGAAGGTATCGGCCGCTGCCGCTTCGGCGGGTCTGGATCCCGAAATCTGGGGTGAAGGGCGGGTTCAGGCCGCTGTCGATTCCCGCTGTTCGTGACCGTATCGTGCAGACAGCTACCAGGATCGTGCTCGAGCCGGTCTTCGAGGCTGACATGGCCGAATGTTCGTTCGGGTTCCGCCCGCGGCGTTCGGCGCACGACGCCCTGCGGGCTCTCGTCGAGGAGTGCGCGCGGGGCAGGCGGTGGGTGGTGGAGACGGATATCGCCTTGAACGGGCGCCGGCTCCAGTCGTTCCGCCATCTGGCGGCGGCGATAGTTGGCCGGGCGGTGGCCGGAGGGGTGCCGTAAATAGAGAAGTCCCCGGTAGATCACCGGGTGTCTACTCCACTGTGCCCTTGACCGAGGACTTCCGTTG
>NZ_CDXDOR010000064.1:0-27829 GCF_978021225.1 Frankia sp. CeTa3Moorea
GGGACCACCGACTCCGCCTGGCCTGCCGGCTCGGTCGGGGATGCAGGGACCTCCCGGGCCCCCGGGACCCCCTGGGCCGCCCACAGGCATGGCCGGCCCGCCCGGTCCGCTCTACTACGGCTCGCCAACCAGATCCGGCGACGCTGAGTCCCCGGTGACCTTCGAGCCTCCCCTGTCTCCCGGAACCCCGTCGGCTCCCGGAACCCCGTCGACCGTGGAATCCCTCTCGGTTCCGGGGTTCCCGTCCACTCCGGAACGGCCGTTCCCGCCGGGGCCCCCGTCGGGCCCGGACCTGCCGCCGCCCCTGCCTTCGGGACCTCGGACGTCCTCCGGACTGTCGATGTCCCCACACCACGCCCCATCGTCACCATGGCTGGACGACGGCGACCTCACCTACCGCCTGACCCCACCCAGCCCCCCGCCCACCGGACGGCCCGGCATCCAGGGCAGCGACATTAACCAGCCCGGAACCCTCGCGGCCGGAACCGGCACCGGGCTCGGCACGAACGGTGACACGGCCTTCCTCGGAGCCTTCGGGGCCCGGGGCAGGTCCACGGACGGCGTTGACGCGCATGTCGCGCCGTCCGCACCGCCCATCGGTTATCCGGCGCCAGCTCCCGGAGTGACAATCGGTGTCAACCCGCCGAACGGATTCCCTCCGCCGGTCGGGACGCCTGTCCCGACCGGCGGCTTTCCAGCGCCGGCGCCCGTCAATCTCCTTGGCACGTCCGCCCCCTCGGTCGACACGGCCACCGCCACACGGCTCGGCGCACCTGCGGAATCCAGACGGCCCTCGTCGTTACCGGGGCTGTTGCCGGGACTTCCGCCACCGGAGCCGCCCGCCCACCCGACAGGAATCCCCGCCAATGCGGCCGGGCCCGAGCGCGCCGTAGCCCCCTTGGCCAAGCGCGGCACAGCCTCCCGGCACGAAGTCAGCGTGGATCGACGCCTGCTGTTCGCGGGCGGCGGCCTCCTCCTGACCCTGGTGATCCTGCTCGGAGTCGTCGTGTTCACCGGCGAGGACGGCACCGACACGACGAGCGGACAATCCGTCGCCACAACATCGGCCACCGGAGCGTCGGGGAACGGTGGACAGCCGGCCGGCAATCCACAGGAGATCCTCCGCTCGCTACTGAACCCGGTCGTCATGACGGGATGCGCCGTCCCCACACACCGTGACAGCGCCTATGCCGACGCCGCCCTCGTCTGCAAGGATCCCAGCAGCATCGAGGTCACCGCGTTCCACTTCCCGAGTCAGTCCGCCATGGACCGGCAGATCGGCGCCCGTGAAACGTACTACTACGACGAGGGGAACTGCGACGACGGCCAGCAGAGCTCGGAGCGGTGGAGCTCGCCGGCCGAGTCGACCGGTGGCACCCGGCTGTGCTACTTCTTCGCGAAGCGTTTCTACGAGTTCTGGACCTACGACGACTATCGAATCGCGTTCTCCGCGAATGATCATGATCCGGGTAACCTCAACAGATGGTGGAAGTCATTCGATCCACTCCGTCATTGAGCTGACCTTCCTCGGGAGACCGGATACCTGTGAACGGTTCCGAAGACGGATTCCCGCGGAATCCGGCCGACGGTGACGAGGATCCATCCAGTGGAACCGACTCGTGGTGGCGTCGCGGGCCCCTCACCGCGATCATCTTGATCATCGTGGCTCTGATCGCGGGTGGCGTCACCATCGGACTCGCCGTGACCCGCGATCCGAGCGACAGCCCCACCGGTCGCCACCCGTCGGCGGCCGGCACGACGGGCACGGGAGGCACCGTGGCCTCCGGAGGGGCCGGCGTCGGACCGTCGCCGGGCCCGACGCTCGATGCCGCCGAGGCACGGCTGCGGTCCTCGCTCAAGCCGTTCGCGGTCGGCGAGTGCGCGAGTGCGCCGCCCAGCGAGGGACAGGCGGTACCCGGTGGCGTGGAGGCGGCCCTCAGCTGCGTCCCCGGGGTGGCGACCGATGCTCCGGCCCCCGCTCGAATCCTCGTCCTGCGTTACCCGGACGCCTCGGCCCTGGCCCGCGACATCGCCCGCCGGTCCGCAGCCCTCGCCGGCGTCGGCAACTGTTATCAGGGACAGACCGGCATCGAGCGCTGGGCACGCAGCTCCCGACGCCGTGGCACCTTCCTGTGCGATGCAGGACCCGGTCGGTTCTCGGTGTTCTGGACGGTTGACGACGAGCGTCTCGGTTTCGCCACGGAGGATCCGCAGGCCGACAAACTGCTCGCATGGTGGCGGGAGTTCGACCCGGTGTGACGGATCGGCCGTGCTTGCTGCCTCCGGCCGTCCCGGCGTCAGGCCCCCGGATAGCCCCGTGACTGGTAGGGCGCGGAGAGATCGGCAAGGGTTTCCTGCACCCGCTCGGCGTGCGGCATGCACGACAGGCTGACCCGGCCCCGCTGCCCCACCGTCTCAATGATCAGCTCACCCGAGCCCAGAACCCGGTCGAGGACGTTCTGCTGCACGGTCGCACCAACCAACCAGGCGAACGGGACATCACGCCCAACCCGCGTGACGACCCCTTCGCGGATCATCAGTCGATGGTTCGTCACGACGTAATGGGTTGTCATTCGACGTAGCCATGGCATCACACTCAGATAACCGATTGCACCGAAGGCGACCAGAAGCACGAGGTACTGGATGGGCTTCTGCAACACCCCTCCGGGTGCGAAGAAAACCCCCAGCACGGCGAAAAGGAGGGCGGCAACCGTCCAGAGCGCCGGGACTACCAGGCTGACCCAGTGCGGGTGCAGATGGAGGACAACCTCTTCGTCCTGGGTGAGGATATCGTCGGGAAACGCCACGGCAACGATCGTCGCATCTCGGGCTGACAGATCGCTGCCGGGTCCCTCGTCACCGCAGGTGAACGATGTCGGCGGCGCTGTAGGGTCGCCCGTCGACGACGAGCCGGCCGTCGGGGTCAACATCGCTGGCGGTCCCGAGCACCGCCGAACCGTCCGGCAGCTCGACGCGCACCCGCCGGCCGATCGTCGCGCACACCCGTAGGTACTCCGCGCGAGCCGCTTGCGGGTCAGCCTCCCAGCCAGTGATCGCCCCGACGAGATCGGCGAGTACCACCCCGAGCAGCTCGGTCCGGTCCAGAGCCGCCGGAAGCGCGCCGCTGAGCAGCAGGCTCGTCGACCGCTCCGGGAGCTCGTCACGCTCCGCCATGACATTCAACCCAAAACCGATAATCACCGAAGGTGACGACAATGGGATCTGGACGACCTCGACCAGGATGCCGGCGAGCTTCGCATCGTCGACGAGAACGTCATTGGGCCATTTCAGGACTGCGGGAACCGCCGCCACCTCACGTAGCGTCGCCAGGAGCGAGGTTCCGACCACCATAGGCAGCCAGCCGAGCAGGGACATCGCTACCCGGGGTCGCAGCAGCAGCGAGACCGTCAACCCGGCGCCAGGGCGAGACTCCCAGGATCGGTCGAGCCGGCCACGACCCGCCGTCTGCCGTTCGGCGACGAGAACCTGTCCCCGGCCGCGGGCGGTGTCTTCGCCCCGGGCGATGCGCGCCAGCGCGGCGTTGGTCGAGTCGATCTCCTCTACCACCGTCAGGTCGAGGCCAACCGCGGCGGCACGGGCCGCGAGGCGTGCGGCGTCCAGCGGTTCACGTGTTCCGATGGACGCGGATCGCCCCTCCCCGACAGAGCGGGCCCGAGGGGACGTCGGCGAGGGCTTGCCGGGCGGGAGCTTGCCGGACGCGGGCTGCTCGGAAGAGGGTCCCACGGGTGAAGGCTCCTTCGAGGGTGACACCGGTCCACCCTGCCAGACCGTCCGGTCACCCGCCGGCGACTCGGGCGATCAGCGGACGATCAGCAAACTGATCCGGGATACGGTTAACTCACCGGAGGCCCACGAATCTTGCCTATCCGGTGAGATCCGCTGCACATCAATCACACGCGTGGACCCGCGGGGGTCGTACGCTGCCGGTTATGGCTCTTCCCGCGCCCGCAGAGGATTCCGCTCCCGACCCGCACACCACCGCAGGCCGACTCGCCCAACTGCGGCGCGTGAACGATGATGCCGTCCACGCCGGGTCCCAGCGAGCGGTCGACGCGCAGCATGCCAAGGGCAAGATGACAGCCCGCGAACGGGTCGAGGCCTTCCTCGACCCCGGGTCGTTCGTCGAGACCGACGCCTTCGCCCGCCATCGCGCGCACGACTTCGGCGTCCAGGCCAACCGGCCGTATGGCGACGGCGTGGTGACCGGGTACGGGACTGTCGACGGCCGGCAGGTCTGCGTGTTCAGCCAGGACTTCACCGTTTTCGGTGGCAGCCTGGGTGAGGTCTTCGGTGAGAAGATCGTCAAAATCATGGATCTTGCGTTGAAGACGGGCTGCCCCGTCGTGGGTATCAACGACTCCGGCGGAGCGCGTATCCAGGAGGGCGTCGTCTCCCTCGGTCTGTACGGCGAAATCTTCTACCGCAACGTGATGGCCTCCGGCGTCATCCCACAGCTCTCGCTGATCATGGGACCATGCGCCGGTGGCGCCGTGTACTCGCCGGCGATCACCGACTTTACCCTGATGGTCGACCAGACCAGCCACATGTTCATCACTGGCCCCGACGTGATCAAGGAAGTCACCGGCGAGGACGTGGGCATGGAGGAACTGGGTGGCGCACACACCCACAACTCCCGCAGCGGTGTCGCGCACTTCCAGTCGGCCGACGAGACGGAGTGCCTCGAGCTCGCCCGTGCGCTGCTGTCGTTCCTTCCGTCGAACAATCTCGACGACGCCCCGAGCTACGACGCCGTGGACGATCTGGACGCCGAGATCGACCCGGATCTCGACACGTTCATCCCCGACTCCCCGAACACTCCGTACGACATGCACCAGATCATCGAGCGGCTCCTCGACGAGGGTGACTTTCTCGAGGTCCACACCCAGTTCGCCCAGAACATGATCGTCGGATTCGGCCGGGTGGATGGACGTTCTATCGGGGTGGTCGCCAACCAGCCGATGCAGTTCGCCGGCACCCTCGACATCGACGCCAGCGAGAAGGCCGCCCGGTTCGTCCGGACCTGCGACGCATTCAACATCCCGGTGCTGACCCTGGTCGACGTCCCCGGCTTCCTCCCCGGCACCTCCCAGGAGTGGAACGGCATCATTCGCCGTGGCGCCAAGCTGATCTACGCCTACGCAGAGGCCACCGTACCGAAGGTGACGGTGATCATTCGGAAGGCCTACGGCGGTGCCTACGACGTCATGGGGTCCAAGCACCTGCGGGCGGACATCAACCTCGCCTGGCCGACCGCCGAGATCGCGGTGATGGGCGCCCGGGGTGCCGTCAACATCATCTATCGACGGGATCTAGCCAGGTCCGAGTCACCGGAGACTCGTCGGGCAGAGCTGATCCAGGACTACACCGATCACTTCGCGACCCCTTACATCGCGGCGGAACGGGGCTATCTCGACGCGGTCATCAGCCCGTCGGCAACGCGGTGCGAGGTCATTCGAGCGCTGCGTCTGCTGCGTACCAAACGTGAATCCCTGCCACCGAAGAAGCACGGCAACATCCCGCTATAGACGATATCTGCCGTCGCCAGCTCGCCGGAAGGAGGATCTCCCCGACGGAGATCTCCCGGGCCTCAGAGGTCCACGGACGGCATACTCACGACGCACCAGCTACTCGAGGTACCGAGGAGAGAAACGTGGTTCAGGACGATGACAGGCGGGCGAGTCGGCCTCGGCTGCAGCTGATCCGCGGCGAGGCGACGCCGGAGGAGATCGCCGCTGTGGTGGCGCTCCTGACGGCTCGTGCCGCTCCCTCGTCGGCGCCGGCCATCCGCCGTTCATCCTGGGCCAGCCCGACGCTGGCGCTCCGTGGCAGCCTCACCACCGGACCGGGCGCGTGGCAAAGGTCCGGGATGACGCCGGGTGCGCGCACTCGAGCCGACTGGTGATCAACCGATAGGCATGACGCCGGGATGTCTGCAGCATCACATCTGGGTACAACGACAGCAAAATGTGCGGCCCGACTCACCTACACTCAGGCAGGCCGGACGAGGACGGGAGCGACGTGCGTAAGATCCTCATCGCCAATCGGGGAGAAATCGCGGTTCGAGTAGCCCGCGCCTGCCGCGACGCCGGATACACCAGCGTCGCAGTATACGCGGAACCGGATATCAATGCCCTGCACGTACGCGTTGCTGACGAGGCATTTGCGTTGGGGGGCACGACCCCTGGTGATTCATACCTGCGCATCGACAAAATTCTCGATGCCTGCAAGTCCTCCGGGGCCGATGCCGTCCACCCGGGATACGGTTTTCTCTCGGAGAACGCGGACTTCGCGGAGGCCGTGATCTCCGCAGGCCTCACCTGGATCGGCCCGCCGCCGGAGGCCATCCGCCGTCTCGGGGACAAGACCGCGGCCCGGCATATTGCACTAGCGGTCGGTGCGCCACTCGCGCCTGGCACCGCAGACCCCGTAGCCGGCGTCGATGAAGTTGTCACCTTCGCCAAGCAGTACGGCCTTCCGGTTGCCATCAAGGCCGCTTTTGGTGGCGGAGGGCGCGGGCTGAAGGTCGCTTGGACCGCGGAGGAGCTCCCCGAACTGTTCGACAGTGCCGTCCGGGAGGCGGTCGCGGCGTTCGGTCGCGGAGAGTGCTTCGTCGAGCGGTACCTGGACCAGCCCCGCCACGTCGAGACCCAGATCCTGGCGGACACGCACGGCAACGTCGTCGTGGTCGGTACCCGCGACTGCTCGCTCCAGCGCCGTTACCAGAAGCTCGTGGAGGAGGCGCCGGCACCGTTTCTCTCGGAGGCTCAGCTCCACTCGCTGTACGACGCCTCGAGGGCGATCTGCAAGGAAGCCGGCTATATCGGGGCCGGGACCGTCGAGTTCCTCGTCGCCCGCGATGGCATGATCAGCTTCCTTGAAGTCAATACCCGCCTCCAGGTCGAGCATCCGGTGACCGAAGAGGTCTCCGGAGTGGACCTGGTTCGCGCCCAGTTCCGCATCGCAGAGGGTGAGGCACTTGACTTCACCGATCCGGCTCCTCGCGGTCACTCCATCGAATTCCGCATCAACGGTGAGGATCCCGGCCGTAACTTCCTTCCCGCCCCCGGCACGGTCACCAAGCTGATCGCGCCGGCCGGCCCCGGCGTCCGACTCGATACCGGCATCGAAAGCGGCAGCGTCATCGGCGGCGCTTTCGACTCCCTGCTCGCAAAGCTCATCATCACCGGAGCAACCCGGCAGGAAGCTCTGCAGCGGGCTCGGCGCGCCCTCGACGAGATGATCATCGAGGGAATGGCGACGGCACTGCCATTCCACCGCGCGGTCGTACGGGATCCCGCCTTCGCCCCAGAGGACGCCGCGGAGCCTTTCCGTATCCACAACCGCTGGATCGAAACCGAGTTCGACAACACCATCCCGGCCTTCGCGGGAGGGACTGAGGCCGACACCACCCCCGAGCCGCGGGAGACCGTGGTTGTCGAGGTAAGCGGCAAACGCCTCGAAGTCGTGCTACCCGCCGGATTCGGTTCTGCCCCCGTCGCCGCTTCCCGGGGAGCGGCGCCCAAGCGGCGCGCTCGCGGCACGGCTGCGGCCAAGGTCACGGGCGACGCCCTGACCAGTCCCATGCAGGGCACCATCGTGAAGGTCGCGGTCAACGACGGCGACGCTGTTTCCGCGGGTGATCTGATCATTGTTCTGGAAGCGATGAAGATGGAACAGCCGATCAACGCGCACCGGGATGGCACGGTCACCGGACTGGCTGCGGCCGTCGGCGCCGTTGTCACCAGCGGCACCGTGCTCTGTGAGATCAAAGACTAGAACGCACCGAAGCTCGACCTGCCCACCGTCGGCTGCCACCTCTCCACCGCAGACTTCATAGGCTGCGAGGTATGGACGGTAACGACAGCCCGACGGTGAGCGGCCAGGACCGGGAGCTAGCGGTGGCCCGCCCAGTCGTTCAGCGACCACCGCTGACCGGGCGAGTGCACTACCTGCTTGGGGGGACCCTTCCTCCGGCCTACAACGACTGGGTCTCGCATGACCTCACCGGCCCCGGCTGGAGGCTGCGCCAGGCGGCACGGCCCTTCCTGCTGATGTTGCCCTTCGCGCTGATCTTTTCCCTGTTGCCCGGTGAGTTCGGAGTCCGAGCCGTCGTCGTCGCGTTTCTTCTGATCTCTGGGATCGGGCTCGGCTTCGCCACCAGCGGGTTCTTCCGGAACCGCCGACTGGAACAGCATGGCTTTCCTCCGGTTTTCCCCACGAGCGACGATGAGGACAAGGAGGACGGGGACACGGAGTGATTTAACCAGGAATGTCACATTTCTCAGCTTTTCGCTTACTCGGACCGGTGCACCTCGGGCCGGAGGCGGCCCTCGATAACAACATCCGCCAGATACTGCTCTGGTGATATGTGATATCGACGCCCCTCTGGGCTCGTCCAGATGAAATGCCCAGGCTTGTCCTGGCGCAACCTTCAGTCCTTCCGCGAAGAGCCATGTGAGCCCGGGGCGGCCGGCCGTCCCGGGCTTCCCGTCGTGTCTTTTTCGACACGACACCCGGACCTCTTACTCACCCGCATGCTTCAGACGATGATGCCGTCGGCACGTCGGCCCGAGAGTCAGAGCCACGCCGCGAACCGGTTTCATCCCGCGGACATCGCCGGCCGCGCCTACGGGAACAGACGATCCCCCAGACGCGGCCAGGTGGAAAAGCCCTGCTCGTAGCCTTCTCCACAGGCAGGCGTCGGCAGTACTCGCCGCGCCGGCCGTCGTCCCGGCATGGCAGCCCGACATGGCAGGAGGTTCCGCATGCGGCCCTGCCGGGCCCCTGCTCACTCCGGGTTGTCGAATCCCGCGAAGAAGTCGCGCGTACGCAGGACGCGAGCCGCCTCGGTGATCGACCCGGAGAGCGACGGGTAGATCGAGAACGTATGTGCGATTTGATCGACGGTCAGACCGTGTTCGACCGCGAGCGAGATAGAGAGGATGAGTTCGGATGCACGCGGCGCGACAATGACACCGCCAAGCACGCTTCCACTCCCCGGACGGCAGAACAGTTTCACGAAGCCGTCCTCAATACCCATCATCTTCGCCCGCGGATTCCGCGAGAGTGGAACTGTGGTCACCTCGGCTGCGACTGCCCCGGTGTCCTTCATCACCTGCGTGACTCCGACGGTGGCGATTTCCGGCTCGGTGAAGATGTTGGACGACACCGTCCCGAGCCGCAAGGGTGTGACGGCCTCGCCGAGGGCGTGCCACATGGCGATACGCCCCTGCATCGCGGCGACCGATGCGAGCGGGAGGACTCCAGTGCAGTCACCGGCCGCGTAGACACCCGGCACCGAGGTCCGCGACATCCGGTCCACGTTCACATGCCCACCAGGCCCAAGCCGCACCCCCACGTCAGTCAGCCCGAGGCCCTTGGTGCAGGGTACCGAACCAACCGCCATCAGAGCATGGCTTCCCGTGACGGTCCGGCCGTCGGTCAGCTCAACGATCACACCGTCCCCGATGCGCCGTACCGACGCCGCCCTCGATCGGTTGAGCACCTCGATCCCACGCCGCACAAACACATCCTCGATGACCCGGGCAGCATCCGGGTCCTCCCCCGGCAGCACGCGTTCGCGCGAGGAAACCAGCGTGACCTCGGCGCCAAGCGCCCGATACGCGCTGGCGAACTCAGCTCCGGTGACGCCGGAACCGACGACGACCAGATGTTCGGGTATCTCCTTGAGGTCGTAGAGGTGTCGCCAGGTGAGAATCCGCTCACCATCCGGCTGGGCCGTGGGGAGATCGCGTGGTGAGGCGCCGGTCGCGATCAAAATCACATCGCCGACGAAGGTTTCACCGGCGCTGGTTTCGATTGCGTGCGGCCCGACAAGACGCCCAGAGGCGTGCACGACATCGACCTTCTCGCGCTCGAGCCGGCGCTCGATGTCCAGGGACTGGGCCTTGGCTAGATCACGGACCCGTTCGTACACCTGCTCCGCATCCACATTGACGACCTCCGGGGGCGTGAGCGGCCGGATGCCCGAGTCCGCGCCGGTACTGATCCCCCAGGCCACGGGGGGCAACGCCGGTTCCGGCCCAGGGCCGAGACTATGCGGGCGGACACCCAGGCCGGGAGCCAGAGCAAGGTTCGTCATGGTCTCCGAAGTCGCGATCAAGGTTTTGGAGGGGACGCAGTCGGTGAGCACACAGGCACCACCGACCCCGTCCGAGTCGATGATGGTGACCGTCGCTCCGAGTGAGGCTCCAACGAGAGCCGCCTCGTAGCCTCCGGGCCCTCCACCAAGAATGATGATGCGAGTCACGTGCCCTCCCGATCCGGTATCGCTTCCTTATCATCTTGCCCCGCCGCCGTGGCCGCTCTCCTGCCGGTGCGGAAGGCTCCGTAGGATCGCAGACGGAGTCCGACATCGGCGATGTCAGGTAGGGCCATCTTCCTCCTTTCATGAGCGGAAATTACAGTTACAATCACGCACCGTAACCCTCCGAGAGATCACAATGACCTTGTACGCGGCTTACGCCGGCAACCTCGACCCGGCGCAGATGAAGGAGCGGGCCCCGCATTCGCCCGTGACCGGCACTGGATGGATCAACGGTTGGCGCCTCACGTTCGGCGGTGAGAACGTCGGTTGGGATGGAGCCTTGCCGACCATCGTCGAGGCTCCGGGTGCCCACGCGTACGTCCTTCTGTACGACCTCGACCGTTACGACTTGGAACGGCTCGACGTCTGGGAAGGCGCGGACACCGGCCTGTACACCCGCATCCGGGTGCGGGTCTCCACCCTCGATGGGGAGGCTCTCGCCTGGACGTATGTTCTCGACGCCTACGAGGGAGGACTCCCGTCGCGCCGGTACCTCGAGATGATCGCCGATTCCGCGGAGAAGGCCGGGGCACCCGCCGACTACGTGGCCGAGCTCCGTTCGCGACCGACTGCGTGACGCATCACGGCGCCGGTGGCGTCTGGGTCAGCAGATCGAGAGCCGCGCCGGCAAGCAGCTTCACGCCCACACCGATCGCTCTCTCGTCCACGTCGAAGCTACCCTGGTGAAGGTCGTAGGTGTGGCCGCCGGGTGTCCGAGTGCCCAATCGGGCCAAGGCCCCCGGCACGTGGTTCAGATACCAACCGAAGTCCTCGCCACCAAGCGATTGCGCCACCATGGTGGAGGCCCCGTGACCAAACACACGGTCGACGACGGTCCGAAGGACCTCGACGACATCCACGCTGTTCACCACGGGCGGCACGCCACGCCGGTAGTCGACCACGATCTGTGCTCCGTACGGTGCGATGAGCTGCTCGGCAACCTGAGTGACCAGCGCCGGCACGCTCTCCCAGGTCTCCCGGGACAAAGTGCGGATCGTGCCTCGGAGCTGACCGGTTCGAGGGATGGCGTTGGTAACGGTTCCCGCCTGCACCTGACCCCAGACCAGGGAGAGCGCCGACCTGGGATCGACTAGTCGCCCCAACGCGGCAGGAAGATCGGCCGCAAGGCGGACGAGCGCGTACACCAGGTCGACTGTGTTCTGTGGCCGGGAGGTGTGACCGCCGGGCCCGGCCAACGTGATTTCGACGGCATCGGCGGCAGAGGTGATCGGACCCGTCCGCAGACCGATCATGCCCAGGTCGAGCGCCGGATCGCAGTGCACCGCGATCGCCGTGGTCACCGGCTTCAGCACTCCCGCGTCGATAACGTCCAACGCGCCGCCCGGCATGAGCTCCTCCGCGGGCTGGAACACCAGGCGCACGGTCCCGGGCAGCGTAGACACGCGTGCGATCTCGGCAAGCGCGAGTCCGGCGCCGAGCGCCACGGTCGTGTGTACGTCATGTCCGCAGGCGTGAGCCACACCCGGAACGGTGGAGCGGTACCGCACGTCCTTGATATCCGAGAGCGGAAGAGCGTCCATGTCGGCCCGCAGCATGATCACGGGAGCATCTGGATCATGATCGACGCCGAGACCGATATCACACCACAGGCCAGGAAGGTCCGGCAGGCGCTGCGGCGACAGTCCCGCGGCCCGGAGTCGCGCCTCGACCTGCTCGGCGGTGCGGTGCTCCCGCCGGCCGAGCTCCGGGTGGGCGTGGAGATCGCGACGCAACGCGATCAGCTCGGATTCGTGCGCGGCCACCCACCCGGCGACCGCCGCGGTCTCGTCAACCTTCATCTGCCGGCCGGGCTCCTCCCTGCACACGCCACGCGGGCCCTGAACGCGTGCGGTTCGGGGTATTCGCCGACGTGTCTAGCCGTCGACTACCGGACGGCCCATGTTCATCTCTTCGAGCAGGGTATCGACGACCCGGATGAGATCTCCACCGGCCCGCCGGGCGGCGTCCCGCTGCCGGGTATAGCTCGCGCCCGTCCGCAGGATGGTCAGCGCGTCGGAGAGCTCGGATGAACAACCGAGGCGGTGGGCGACCGGAAGCAGATCCTCCACGAGATCGGTGATCTCGTCCCGGACCGGCCGGATACCGCCCCGACCATCGACGATGATCTGTGCGTCCAGACCGTACCGGGCCGCTCGCCACTTGTTCTCCTGCACGAGCCAGCGTTGCGGAGTCGGGAGGCGATACCCACGATCGATCTGGGTGTTCATGCGGTCAACCAGGCACTGCGCGAGAGCCGCGACCGCCCCCACCTCCATCAGGGACGGCAGACCATCGCAGACCCGCAGTTCCACGGTGCCGAAGTTGGGATGTGGACGAATGTCCCACCAGACCTCGCGGATCGTCTCGATGGTGCCGGAGACAATCAGTGTCTCCATGAACGACTCGAAACCCGGCCAGTCCTCCAACGGGTACGGCAGTCCCGCGGTGGGCAGGCTCGCGAAGACCTGTGATCGGGATGAGGCCAGCCCGGTGTCTCCGCCCAGCCAGTAGGGCGACGACGCCGACAGGGCGAGAAAATGCGGAACATAGGCCATCAGAGCGTTCACGATCGGCATGACCTTGTCCGCAGACCGCACTCCGACGTGTACGTGGACGCCGAAGATGAGCAGCCGCCGGGCCAACCACTGCATCTGGCTGACCAGCCGGAAATAGCGATGATCCTCGGTGATGCACTGCCCCATGTAGTCACTGGCCGGATGCGTGCCACTGCACATCAGCCCGATCCCGCGCCGTTCCGCCAGATCACGCAGCAGCGAGACGGTTCCAGCCAGGTCCGCGGTCGCTTCCTCCACCGAGTCGCAGACCCCGGTGACGACCTCGATGGTCGACGCGAACAGCTCGTGCTTGGCCTTGGCCGCCTCGCGCTCCCCGGCCTTCGCCCGCAGCTCGTGAAGAATCCCGCTGGCCTCGCCGCGAAGTTCGCGCGATTGCTGGTCGACGAGCTGCAGCTCCCATTCGATGCCGAGACTGGTGCTCGACGACGACGAGAAAGGGATCTGCACCTAGCCTCCTCGGGTCGGGATCTCGGGGTCGGTACCAGCACCAGACAGCCGTCACCCACCGGCTCGGCTCACGGGCAGCGGCTCGGCTCACGGGCAGCGGCTCGGCTCACGGGCAGCAGAAGGTGACTACCCCATTCGGCCCGTTCCTACCCCACCACCCCCCACCGGGGAGCTGGCCAAAGGCTTGGTCGCGGCAATGCCCGGCCCGACCACCTCACCGCCCATCGGCCGGGCCCGACGCGCTCAGACGGCTACCGGGCCCGGTCCCGGTCCCGGTGCCGGTGCCGGTGCCGGTGCAGTGACCACCCGCACCCCCAGCTCACGCAGCTGACGATCGGTCACGGGCGTCGGGGCGCCCGTCAACGGGTCGAGTCCCGACTGGGTCTTGGGAAAAGCGATGACCTCCCGGATGTTCTCCTCACCGGCGAGGATCGCCACCAACCGGTCGATCCCCACCGCGAATCCGCCGTGCGGTGGCGCCCCGTAGCCGAAAGGGGTGAGGAAGAAGCCGAATCGAGCCCTCGCCTCCGCCGGCGAGATTCCGAGGATCCCGAAGATGCGCTGCTGGAGATCGCTCTCATGGATCCGGATCGAGCCAGATCCGAGTTCCCAGCCGTTGAGCACCAGGTCGTACGCCCGGCTACGCACCGCGAGCGGATCGGTCTCCAGCTTGTCCACATCGTCGGGGTGCGGACGGGTGAAGGGGTGATGCCCCGGCTTCGGCCGTCCGGTGCCGGGATCCACCCCGACGAACAGCGGGAAGTCGACGACCCACACGAACCGCAAGGGACCTTCGCCGGCCGGCGGGCGGCCCAGATCGTTGCGAAGCTGGCCGAGCACCTCGCAGGTGGTCGGCCACTCGTCGGCGACCAGGAGAAGAAGGTCGCCCGCCACCGCCGCGGTTGCCGCGACGATGCCGGCGAGTTCCTCGGCGGCGAGAAACTTCGCCACCGGGGACTCCAGCTCGCCGCCGGGACCGACCCGCATCCAGACCAGGCCCTTCGCGCCCAGTCCCTTCGCCCGCGCGGTGAGATCGTCGAGCTTGCGCCGGTTGTGCGAGGCTGACCCGCCGGGTACGCGGATTCCCTTGACGGCCTCGGCCCCGGCGAACGCCTTGAAACCGCTACCCGCGAAGACCGCGGTCAACTCTATGAGTTCCATGCCGAACCGCAGGTCCGGCTTGTCGACCCCGAAGCGGTTCATCGCTTCGTGCCAGGACATCCGCTCGATCGGCAGCACGGGGCCGCCGGTCACCGCCCGGGCCGCGGCCAAAACCGCCGCCGACGTCACGCCGAGCACGTCGTCCTGGTCCACGAAGCTCATCTCGAGGTCGAGCTGGGTGAACTCGTACTGCCGGTCGGCCCGCAGGTCCTCGTCGCGCAGACATCGGGCGAACTGGAAATAGCGATCCGTCCCGCCCACCATGAGCAACTGCTTGAAAAGCTGGGGTGACTGCGGGAGGGCGTAAAAACTGCCTGGGAACTGGCGCGACGGGACGATGAACTCCCGCGCTCCCTCCGGTGTCGAGGGCATCAGCAGCGGCGTCTCGACCTCGACGAAGTCCAGCGGGGCGAGCGCCGAGCGCATCGCCGCAAGAACCGCCGAGCGGATCCGCAGGTTGCGCTGCATCCGGTCACGGCGCAGATCGAGATAGCGGTAGGCGAGACGAGTGGTCTCATCGACGGAGTCGGCTCGATCGTCCAGCGGGAACGGCGGCGGTGTCGCGACCGAGAGCACCTGCACCTCGCAGTCGCGTAGCTCGACCTCGCCCGTGGCCAGGGCGGGGTTCGCGGTCCCCTCCGGGCGGACGGCGACGGTACCGGTGATCCGCAACACGTACTCGGTCCGGACGTCGACCGAGCCGTCGACGACCGCCTGAATGATCCCGGAATGGTCACGCAGGTCGACGAAGGTCAGCGACTGGCCGTGCTGACGGCGATGCGCCACCCAGCCACACACCGTCACGGTCTGGTCAACGTGATCCGATCGCAGATCACCGCACAGATGTGTGCGCATGGCCGTGCGCTGCCGCCCGCCCGAGGTGGCGGCCCCCGCCACCGGGATCGGTAGCTCGCCGGTGGTCGACTGGGTCGTAGTCATCGATCCGTTGTTCCCATCGCAGTCTGGTCCGGCCCGCCGGGTACTTTTCTCGCCAGATGTGTGGCGATGTCACTGCGCCCGTCGCGGGATCCAGTCCTGACCCTATCGGCCGGTAACCGCGAGACCGCCGCTCCCGGCGACCGCATGGGCCGGACAGGCCGCACGGGCCGCACGGGCCCGCACCGCGAGATCGTTCGCCGTTAGCGCAGCGCGCGGATGAAACGGCCCGCCTCCCCGCGTAGCCGGGCCGAGATGCGCAGGACCTGACGGCCGCGGGGAGTGGTGAGCTCGACGGTGATCACATCTCCGTGCTTGACGCCTCGGGACGCCGTCACCTCACGACGGTCGAAGACGACGTCGAACCAGTCGCCCTCCCGCGGGAAGGGGGCGAGGACCAGCAGCCGCCGATCGGTCAGCACGATCCAGCGCGAGGCCCCGAACCGGTGTCCGACGAAGGATTCGACCTTCGCCGTGAACCGTCCGGGCCCGCTCGGGTCGGTGAGCCGACCGCGCAGCACGACCTCGATGAACTCGCCGGACTCCAAGGGCACTGCCGGGAGACGACGATGGGACGGTATCAGGGGCACGGGCGTCAGTGTCCTCCACGCACCCCGTACAGTCGCCGGGTGAGGGCACAGGCGGACGAACCGAACGCGGCGGCCTCGGCCGCCACCCTGGCCGAGCTGACCGGAGCCGACCGGCACGACATCGCGATTGTGCTGGGATCGGGCTGGCCCCCGGCCGCCGATGTACTGTCCCGGCAGGCGACCGACGTCACCGAGGTCACGTTTACTCAACTCGGCGGCTTCCCGTCCAACACCGACGTTCCCGGGCACAAGCCGACCGCACGCTCCGTCCAGCTCGGCGACCGCCGCCTGTTGATCTATCTGGGCCGCGTACATCCCTACGAGGGCCATGACCTGTCCCGGGTGGTCCACGCGGTCCGCCTGGCCTGTGCGGCCGGCGCGTCGACCGTCATACTGACGAACGCCGCCGGCGGTCTGCGCGCGGACATGTACGTCGGCCAGCCCGTCCTGGTCGCCGACCACCTGAACCTGACCGGCCGCTCACCCCTGGTCGGTCCGGCGTTCACCGACCTGACCGACGCCTATTCCCCCCGGCTACGGGCGCTTGCCCGCGAGGTCGATCCCACCCTGGCCGAAGGAGTGTATGCGGGACTGCCCGGTCCGCACTTCGAGACACCCGCAGAGATCCGCATGCTGCGGCTCCTGGGAGCCGACCTGGTCGGCATGTCGACCGTGCACGAGACGATCGCGGCGCGGGCCGCCGGAACGGAGGTGCTGGCCCTGTCCCTGGTCACCAACCTCGCAGCGGGGATGAGCGGCGAGCCGCTAGATCATCTCGAGGTGCTGGCCACGGGAGCCGCCGCCGCGGAACGCATGGGTATCCTGCTCGCCGACATCGTCACCCGGCTGTAGGACCACGGCGGAATCGCGATGCCGTCCTCGTCCCGACCAGGCCCGACGTCCCTGCCCAGCCCACTCGCCGAGCAGGTCGAGGCCTGGCTGGCCGATGATCCGGATCCCGCCGACCAGGCCGAACTGGCCCGGCTGCGCGACGGCGCGGGTCACGATGCCACGCTGCTCGCGGAGCTGGCCACACGTTTCCACGGACCGCTGCGGTTCGGCACAGCCGGGTTGCGCGGGCCACTGCGCGCCGGTCCAGCCGGCATGAACACCGCCGTGGTGCGCCGCGCCGCCGCCGGACTCGCCACCTGGCTCACGAGCAGGGCGACACCACCAGCACAGGCGGCACCGAGTTCCTCGACGGCGACCGTCGTCGTCGGCTACGACGCCCGGCATCGCAGCGAGGCGTTCGCCCTCGACAGCGCCCGGGTGTTCGCCGGTGCCGGACTGCGGGCGCTGGTACTCCCCGGGCCGGTGCCCACTCCGGTGCTGGCCTTCACCGTGCGCAGGCTGGGCGCGGACGCCGGCGTGATGGTCACGGCCAGCCACAATCCGGCCACCGACAACGGCTATAAGGTCTACCTGGGTGATGCTTCCTCGGGCGCCGCGCGGGGGGCGCAGCTCGTGGCTCCGGCGGACAGTGAGATCGAAGGAATGATCGCGGCTGCCGGCCCCGCCCGGGCGATCCCACTCGCCGAGACCTGGCGGAGGCTCGATGCGGATGTCGTCGACGACTACATACACGCGGCGGCCACCGCCGGCCGGGCAGCCACAGCCACAGCCACAGCCACCGACCTACGCACAGACGTGACCACGGACGTGACCACGGACGCGACGGCCCTGACCGTTGCGTACACCCCGTTGCACGGTGTCGGCGCAGCCGTTCTCAGCGCCGTGTTCACCGCCGCGGGTCTCGCCGCACCCGAGGTCGTCCACGAGCAGGCCGAACCCGATCCGGAGTTTCCGACAGTCCAGTGGCCGAACCCCGAGGAGGCGGGGGCGATGGACCGGGTTCTGGCGCTCGGCGAGCGCATCGACGCCGATCTGGTACTCGCCAACGATCCCGACGCCGACCGGTGCGCCGTCGCCGTCGGAGGGCGGGTACTCAGCGGTGACGAGGTCGGTCTGCTTCTCGCCGATCATGTCCTGCGCTCCCGCCCCGGTCCGGTAGCGACCACCATCGTCAGCTCCTCCGGTCTGCGTGCGCTGGCCGCCGAGGTCGGGGTTCCTTACGCCGAGACGCTGACCGGATTCAAGTGGATCATGCGTGCGGACGCGCGGCTGGTCTTCGGCTACGAGGAGGCACTCGGATACGCCGTCGCCCCGGATCTGGTCCGCGACAAGGACGGCATCACCGCCGCCCTCGCCATCGCTCTGATCGCCGCGCGGGCGAAGCGACGAGGTCGGACCCTGCCAGGCCTACTCGACGAGTTGTCCGCACGACTCGGTGTCCATCTCACGGGGCAACACTCGGCGCGCTTCGACGACGTCACCCAGATCGACGAGATGATGCACCACCTGCGGGTCCAGCCGCCGACCAGCCTCGCCGGGCGTCCCGTCACCGGAGTCCGTGACCTGCTGGCCGGCGGGCGGGACGGGAACGCACCGCCGGGAGGGATCCCCCCTCGACCCGCACGCCCCGTGGATCATGCACGCCCCGTGGACCGTACCGGCCCCGTGGACCGTGCCGACGCGGCGCATCCGGTCCTGCCACCCGCCGACGTGCTCATGCTGTTCCTCGACGAGGATCGGGTGATCTTCCGCCCGAGCGGGACCGAACCCAAACTGAAGGTGTACCTCGAGACCGTGGAGCCGGTGCCGGGGCATGCCGTCGACGCGGTGCCCGCGGCTCGGGACCAGGCCGCGGCACGCCTGCTCCACCTGCACACGGCCGCGGGCAATCTGCTCGACGGACGCGACGGAGATCACATCTCGCCGAAGATCCGATCACCCGCGTCGCCGAGCCCGGGCACAATATAGGCCGTCTCGTTCAATCTCTCGTCGACCACGGCGGTCACAACGGTCAGGTCGGCCGTGCCGACCGCAGGGCCACCGGATTCCAGCGCCGCAAGGCCCTCCGGTGCTGCCACCACGGAGACCACGGTGACGCCCCGCGCCCCGCGGTCGGCGAGCAGCCGCAGGCAGTGCAGGGCCGAACCGCCGGTGGCGAGCATCGGGTCGAGCAGCAGCACCGGGCGGCCGGCCAGATCGGTGGGCACCGCCTCCAGGTAGGCCGTGGGTTCGAAGGTCGTCTCGTCGCGGGAGAGCCCGATGAACGCGGTGTGGGCGTCGGGAAGCAGGTTGAGCGCCGCCGGCAGCATGCCGAGCCCGGCCCGCAGCACCGGGACGACGACCGGTTCCGCGGCCAGCCGCGCCCCGGAGGTCGTGGCCAGCGGAGTCGTGACGGTGACCGGCATCGTCGGCAGCGTACGGGTCGCCTCGTACACGAGCATCATCGCCAGGTCGTACAGGACGGGCCGGAACCGGGACCGGGGCGTGCGCTCGTCCCGCAGGACGGTCAGCGACGAGGCCGCGAGGGGATGGTCGACGATGTGCAGCTGCACGGAAGGACTCCTCGTACGCGAAGCCGGGCGATCGGCAATGATGCAACGTATGACAACGGCTCCGGCAGGATCGGACCGTCCCGGCGAGGAACCCGAGAAGCGCCCCTCCCGACCGGCCGCCGGCGCTCGCCCCACGCTGCGGCGCGCCGAGGTGGCCCGGATAGTCGACCACACACTGCTACAGCCGTCCGCCACCGGCGAGGAGATACTCGCGCTGTGCGGGGAAGCTGCCAAGCTGGGTGTCGGTGCCGTCTGTGTGGCGCCGACCCATGTCTACCTGGCCGCCGCGAGTACCCGACGGGACGGCGGTGAGGTCGGGCCGGCCTTCGGCGTCGCTTCCGTCATCGGCTTTCCGCACGGCACGCACCTGACCGTCATCAAGGCCGAGGAGGCGCGGCGGGCGGTCGCGGACGGCGCCACGGAGATCGACATGGTCATCGACATCGCCAACGCGATGGACGAGAACTGGCGAGCGATCGAGACCGAAATCACCGAGGTCCGGCTGTCGGTGCCGCCGGACGTCGTGCTCAAGGTCATCCTGGAGACGGCCCTGCTGCCGGACGAGAGCATCGTCGCCGCCTGCCGGGCAGCGGAGGCCGGCGGCGCCGAGTTCGTCAAGACCTCCACCGGTTTCCACCCGGCCGGCGGGGCCAGCGTGCGCGCAGTGCGGGCGATGGCGGCGGCCGTGGGTGGCCGGCTCGGCATCAAAGCCTCGGGCGGCATCCGCACCGCCGAGAAGGCGATCGAGATGATCGAGGCCGGCGCGACCCGGCTCGGACTGTCCGCCTCCGCGGATGTGCTCGCCGGCTTTCCCAGGTGACCGGCTTCCCCGGATGATCCGCCGCCGACGGCCACAGCCGAGATCTGACGGCTAGCCCACGCGCCCCGCCACCCAGCAGCCAGACAGATGATCATCAACGAGCCCGCAGGCCTGCATCAGGGCATAGGCGGTGGTCGGACCGACGAAGACGAACCCGGCCGCGCGCAGCCCCTTGGCGAGCGCCACCGACTCGGGGGTCTTCGCCGGCACGTCGGCGAGGGTGGCCGGCGCCACCCGCCCCGTCCGGCTCCGGCTGGAACGACCAGATCAGATCCTCGAGGGGACGGTCCAGCGTAAGGACGGCGCGGGCATTGGCGATCGTCGCCTCGATCTTGCGGCGGTTTCGGACGATGCCGGCGTCGGCGAGCAGCCGGTCGACATCCGCGGAACCGAACGCGGCCACGGCGGCCGGGTCGAATCCGGCGAACGCCGCCCGGAACGCCGGCCGCTTGCGCAGGATCGTCAACCACGACAGGCCGGACTGGAACGCCTCCAGAGTCAGCCGCTCGAACAGACCGACCGTGTCCCTGACCGGACGCCCCCACTCGTCGTCGTGGTAGGCGACGTACTCCGGCGCGGACAGACCCCACGGGCATCGCGGGCAACCATCGGCTCCCACCACGACATCCGAGGCGGGCCTCACCGGCCCACCGCTCATCAGGCTGACTCCGCGGAGACAAGCTCCGCATAGCCCGGCTTGATGACGTTGTTGATGAAATCGAGCCGCCGGTCGAAGGGCAGGAAGGCGGACTTCATCGCGTTGAGGGTGAGCCAACGGATGTCGGACCAGCCGTAGCCGTTGACGTCCACGAGGGTCGCGAACTCACTCGACAGCGACACGCCGCTCATCAGCCTGTTGTCCGTGTTGACCGTGACCCGGAACTGCAGCCGGCGAAGCAGCCCGATGGGGTGCCGCTCGATGCTCGGCGCGGCTCCGGTGTGCACGTTCGACGAGGGACACATCTCCAGCGGCACCCGGACGTCGCGCACGTAGTTCGCGAGATCACCGAGGATCGCCTTACCGTCCGGATCGACCGTGATGTCATCGACGATGCGCACTCCGTGCCCCAGCCGATCGGCGTTGCACCACTGCACGGCCTCCCAGATCGACGGCAGGCCGAACGCCTCGCCTGCATGGATCGTGAAGTGGCCGTTCGCCCGCTGGATGTACTGGAAGGCGTCCAGGTGACGGGTGGGCGGATTGCCCGCCTCGGCGCCCGCGATGTCGAACCCGACCACGCCGGCATCGCGCCACCGGACCACGAGCTCCGCGATCTCCAGTGAGCGGGCCTGATGGCGCATCGCGGTGAGCAGGGCGCGAAGGTGCAGCGGTGTGCCGGCCGAACCGGCCCGGAACCCGTCAAGCACGGCCTCGACCACCGCGTCCAGGGACAGCCCGCGCTCGACGTGCAGCTCGGGGGCGAACCGCACCTCGGCGTAGACGACGCCGTCGGCCGCGAGATCCTCCGCGCACTCCCGCGCCACCCGCATGATGGCCTCCTGGGTCTGCATCACCCCCACCGTGTGCCGGAACGTCTCCAGGTAGCGGACGAGCGAGCCGCTATGCGCGCCGCCACGGAACCACGTGCTCAGGGTGTGGACGTCCGTGGTCGGCAGATCGCGGTAACCGGTCTCGTCGGCGAGCTCGACCACCGTGGCCGGCCGGAGCCCGCCGTCAAGATGGTCATGAAGCAGTACCTTCGGCACCCGGCGGATGTCCTCAACCGTGATCGTCGGGGGCCGTGCGTCGTTCGTCATCATGTCCTCCGTCATCGTCTCGACGGTAGGCCACGGGTACGACAGAACAGCGACGGCACGATGACGACCCGGACTGCCGGGACCGGTTCAGCTGAGGTGATCGGTTCAGCTGAGGTGATCGAGGACGAGCGGTGTGCTCGGGGGCGGCGTCGCGGCGACCTCCACCGCTCCCGTCAGGGCCTCCCGGGCTCGCTCGACGCTGGCCGGGTCGTCGGTGTGCAGTTCCAGCAGCGGCTCGCCGGCCGTGACCGGGTCACCGATTCCCACCCGCCACCGCACGCCCGCCGTCGCGGAGACCGCGTCCTCCTTGCGGGCCCGGCCCGCGCCAAGCCGCCACGCCGCCACGCCGACCGCTCGGGCGTCCAGGCGGTGGAGATAGCCGGTCGCCGGCGCGGGGACGGTCTCGACATGGCTCGCCGCCGGAAGCGGCGCGTCCGGATCGCCGCCCTGGGCCGCGACCATCGCCCGCCACACCGCAAAAGCGTCCCCGGCAGCCAGCACCTGCGCGGGATCATGGAGAGCACCGGACCGGTGGCCGAGCTCGGTGGCGACGAGGTCGATCATCGCTCTGGCCAGCGCGACGGTGACCTCCACCAGATCCGCCGGCCCACCACCACGGAGGGTCTCCACGGCCTCGGCCACCTCCAGCGCGTGCCCGGCGGTCCGGCCGAGGGGGTGGTCCATCCCGGTCAGCAGGGCCTCGGTGCGGACCCCGGCGGCAACGCCGATCCGGACCATCGCCCGGGCGAGCTCACGGGCCTCATCCACCGACGTCATGAAGGCCCCAGAGCCGACCTTGACGTCCAGGACCAGCGCCGACGTGCCCTCGGCGATCTTCTTACTCATGATCGACGATGCGATGAGCGGGATCGACTCGACGGTTCCGGTGACGTCCCGCAGCGCGTAGAGCCGGCGGTCGGCCGGGGCGAGGCCGGCACCCGCGGCACAGATCACCGCACCCACCTCGGCGAGGAGCTCACGCATCCGGGCGGCCGACAGATCCGCTCGCCAGCCGGGGATCGCCTCCATCTTGTCCAGCGTTCCACCGGTGTGACCGAGCCCCCGCCCGGCGAGCTGTGGGACCGCGGCCCCACAGGCGGCGACCAGCGGCACCAGGACGAGCGAGACCTTGTCCCCGACCCCTCCGGTGGAGTGTTTGTCGACGGTGGGACGTCCCACGCCGGTCAGGTCCAGGCGCTCCCCGCTGCCGATCATTGCGGCGGTCCAGCGGTCCAGCTCTGCGGGAGCCATCCCGCGCCACACCACCGCCATCAGGTACGCCGACATCTGCTCGTCGGCGACCAGACCCCGAGTGTAGGCGTCAATGAGCCAGTCGACGGCCCGGAGATCGACGGGTCGACCGTCTCGCTTGGCCCGGATCAGATCGACGACGTCGAAGCTCCCGCTCACGCGACACCCGGTAGATCGTGCGGTCCGAACGCTGCGGGGAGCAGGTCCGCGATGGTGCGCACGCCGTCGCCCGTGGCGACGAGCAGATCCGGCCCGCCGTGCTCGTAGAGCAGCTGGCGGCACCGTCCGCAGGGCGCCAACGGCGCACCGTCGGAGTCGACGCAGGCGAACGCCAGCAGCCGACCACCGCCTCTGGCGTGCAGCGCCGAGACGAGACCGCATTCGGCGCACAGCCCGAGGCCGTAGGACGCGTTCTCAACATTGCAGCCGACGACGATCCACGGGTCGTCACCGGTGGTACGCCCGGCGGCGTCCGGCAGATCCACGACCAGTGCAGCAGCACCCACCCGCAGACCCGAGTAGGGCGCGTAGGCGCTCTGTGCGACACGGACAGCGGCGTTCCGCAACCGCTCCCAGTCTTTATCGTTCACACTGCACCCCAGGTCCGTGGTCCGTTCGGTCGCTGTCGCCAGCATGCCCGACCCCCGGTCCGGCCACGATGTGATCCCATGGATGCGAGCCCCACCGGCGATCGGAAGGGACGACGGGATGGCAGGCGAGTCCCCGGACAATCCGGCTTCGGCCAGAGCGGTGGCCCTCGTCGGGGGACGGTACCGGCTCGACGGGGTCATCGGACGCGGCGGATTCGGCGTCGTGCACCGGGCCACCGACGAGCTGCTCCAGCGCGTGGTTGCAATCAAGGAAGTACGGCTGCCGCTCGGGGAGAACGCGGACGAACGCGACCTGACCCGCGAGCGGGTCCTACGCGAGGCGCGCGCCGCCGGTCGGCTGCATCATCCCGGTGCCGTCGCCGTCCTCGACGTCATCGACGACGGCGAGCTGCCCTGGATCATCATGGAATACGTTGACGGCCAGTCCCTCGCCACGATCATCAACGATCGCGGACCGCTGCCGGTCGAGGAGACGTGCCGGATCGGTATCAGCCTCGCCTACGCCCTGGAGGCCGCGCACCGGCTCGGCGTGGTGCACCGCGACGTCAAGCCGAGCAACGTGCTGGTGACCGCGGACGGCCGGGCCCGGCTGACCGACTTCGGCATCGCGGTCAGCCAGGGGGATCCCCGGCTCACCAGCACTGGGATGGTGATGGGCTCCCCCGCCTACCTGCCGCCGGAACGCGCCCGTGGCGATGCCGGCAGCGCCGCGGGTGACCGGTGGGGACTGGGCGCCACGCTGTTCACTACCGTCGAAGGCTACCCGCCCTTCACCGGCGGTGACCCGATTTCGGTGCTCACCGCCCTGCTTCAGGGACGACGCCAGCCCTTCCGGCTGGCCGGACCACTTATACCGGTGATCGACGACCTGATGGCCCCGCACGAGGCGAGCCGACCACCGCTCACCGTCGTACGCAGGCGACTGCGCGAGCTAGTCGAACGAGATGCGGTCCGCCAGCACGCCGCGGCTCAGCAGAACACCGGAGCCCGCCAGGACACCGAGACGCGTCAGGAGGCCACGCCGTCGCGGACACCTCGGTCCCGTCCCACCGGGCCGTTGGAGCGCATGCACTCGATCGACCGGATGCGTGCCCTGGGCGGAATCCCGGCCCGGGCCCGGCTCATCGGCCGAGGGCACGGCAACGGTTTCACCGGCGGCGACGTCGAACTGGCTAATCTCTTCGCCACCGCCGCACCGGCCTCCCCACCGTCGACCGCCCGGCTACGGCCGGCGCCCGACGGGCCGGCAGGAATCGAGCCGGCGGGAGGTCCGCCACGCGACCCCGACGCCGGGGATCGGCGTCGCGTGACCATCGCCGTGGCGACGCTCGTGGCACTGGCCGCCGCCGCGATCATCGGCATCGTGATCGTGGTGACAGGTGGCCCGGACGACAAGAGCCGCGGCACCTCGACCAACCAGACCGGCGGCAGCTCGTCGCCGACCGGAGCCGGCGGGTCGGCCCCGGCGGGCCCGGCGGCGGCCGGGGAGCCCGTCGCGCGGGAAACCACCCCGGTCACGGGCCCGCCTGGCTGGGTGTCCTACGTCGATCCCACCGCCGGCTGGTCCGTGGCGTACCCCTCGGACTGGCAGCGCCGCGAGGGGCCCGGCGGACCCGGAAACGTCGACTTCGTGGACCCGGCTGCCCGGTCCTTCCTACGTGTCGGTAGCGTCAGGCAAGCAAACACCTCTGCCATCGGCGACTGGCGACGCAACGAGGCCGGCTTCCGGCAGAGCGTGCGGGATTATCGGCGGATACGGCTGGCTCCCAGCGATGGTGGGGATGGCACCAACCAGGCCGACTGGGAGTTCGGGTACCGCGGGTCGGACGGGGTCATGGTGCATGTGCTCAACCGGGGTGCGATTCGCAACGGCCACGGGTATGCCCTGTACTGGCATACCAGGGAGGATCTGTGGCTGCAAGATCAACCGTTGATGCGCCAGCTGTTCGCCACCTTCCGGCCCGGTCCGTGATGTCGGCCATCGACGGATTTGCGGTGCCCGTAGTGTTCGGAAAGATGCGGGCCGTCCGGCGCGCGCATCAGTCCATCTGTCAGACTTGACACGATGGCTAAATCGGCAAGTGTGCCCCCGGACACCTCCCGGCACGGCACACCTCGCTACGTAGCGCAGCGCTACCGGCTTGACACGCCCATCGGGCGTGGTGGAGCCGGTGTCGTCTGGCGCGGTGAGGACGAACTACTCCAGCGCCCGGTCGCCATCAAAGAGATCCTCGTGCCGATGGCCGGCGCGCAGAACGAGCGCGACGCGATCCGGGCCCGGGTTCTTCGCGAGGCCCGTGCCCTGGCCAGGCTGCACAGTCCCGCCATCGTCTCGGTGTACGACGTGGTCGAGGAACATCAGCGGCACTGGATCATCATGGAACTCGTCGACGCGGACAGCCTCGGCGATGTGATCCGCAACCAGGGCCCGCTGCCCTTCGACCAGGTCGCCGCGATCGGGCTGGCGCTGACCGACGCGCTCGCCGCGGCCCATTCGGCGGGCGTGCTCCACCGCGACGTCAAGCCCGGGAACGTCCTGCTCGGGCGGGACGGCCGGGTGCGGCTCACCGACTTCGGCATCGCCGCGACCGAGGGCGACGTAACCCTGACCGGCACTGGGGCCCTGGTCGGCTCCCCGGCCTACATCGCTCCCGAGCGGGTCCGGGGCTCCTCCGGCACTCCCGCGAGCGACCTGTGGGGGCTCGGCGCGACGCTGTACTCGGCTGTCGAGGGCCAGCCGCCGTTCGAGGGCCCGGAGACCTACGCCGTACTGACCGCCGTGGTCGAGGGTCGCCGGCGGGCCTTCCGGCTAGCCGGCCCGTTGCGCAACCTGCTCAGTGACCTGATGGACCGGCCGGCCGAGGAGCGGCCCGACGTGACGGAGATCCGCCGGCGGCTGATCCCGATCGCGCGCAATGCGAATCCGGTACCGGCTTCGGTCATGCACGCCCGTCCTCGGACGGGCGAGGAGACGGACGCGAGTTCCGTCGACGTCGGCCTGGAGAACCTCGACGACCCGGCCGAGCCGGCAGCAGGCGCCGGACCGGCCGCAGATTCCCGGCCGGGGTCGGGCGGCGGTGTCGCCGGGACCGCGGGAGTCCAGGCGGGCGAGGCGGCTCCGGCGGCCGTGGGAGACCAGGGGGCTGTCCCGCGCCCGGCGAACCGCTCGGCGTCCGCCGCCGCGCCGCCCGTCCCCGCTGACCGCGACGTCACTGTGGATCCCCTACTCAACCCCCTTGACGGGGCCGCCGTGGCAGCTGCGGGCGCTGCCGAGTCGCGCACCGGTCGTGGGGAACCCGGCCGCACCGGCCCATCGAACCACGTGATCCCGCCGGACCGGACCACGCCGCAGAACCGCGCAGCACCGCCTGGCCGGACGCGGCCCGACCCCGACCACGACGCGCCGACCAGCATCGGGCTCAACAGCGTGGCGGGGTCTCCGGTGGACGACGACGTGACCCGCATCGGCGCGGCCACCCCCGTGTCGGCGACCTCCGACCTGGATCTGTTCGACGACGACAATCACGCCGCCGGACTATTGCCCCTCGGCGAGGCCCGGCGCCGCGCCGAGCCTCCCCGCCGCGACGGGCACGGTCACGGACCGGGCGACCCCCAGCGGCGTCGACAGCGGACGATCGCGGTCGTGGCCGGAGCGGCCATGCTCGTGATGGGCGCGGCCATCGCCCTGACTGTCGGGCTGACCTCCGGCGGCTCGACCCCCGAGCCGAACGATGTCACCGCGCAGCAGACCACGCCACCGCCCATCGCGACCATCGCTTCCTCCCCCCCGGCCGTGACCTCACGATCCGCCACGTCTGAGGTCATCGCCCCGGACTCCCCGCGCTACACCTACCGCCCCCGGCCGTCGTCGTCTGCGACCCCAACGACGACGCCGACAACGGAGACGCCCACCCCGACCCCCCAGCC